>JANYKV010000039.1 GCA_025358055.1 Gemmatimonadota bacterium | reverse complement strand
CGGTGGGCATCGGTTTTTGGACGAAATGGGATTGGGGCCGGAGCCGCAGATGTGAGTGCCGGCCGGCCGACTATGAGGCTTTTCGCCCCCGTGATTTCCCCGCCTTCGTTTGTGCCGCTGCGGCTTCGGCCGCATCCGCCGATTCCTTGGCCGCGCCTTTTGCTATGCTCGCCTTCAACGCCTCCATCAAGTCGAGAATCTTGGCTCCGGTTTCTTGCGCAGGCTCGCCCGTGATCTCCTGCCCATCCACCTTTTGTTGGATGGCTTGCAGCACCCGCTCCCGCACTTGATCATGGTATTTCTTGGGCTCGAACGAGTCACTCGCCGCCTGCTCGATCAGCTGTTTGGCCAGCGCAAGTTCCGCCGGCTTGATGTCCCCGGTGCCGATAGGTACTTCGCTCGCAGACTTGAGTTCGTCGACGTAGTGCAGCTGCTCCATCACCAGCACGTCGCCCATGGGGCGGAGCAGCACCAGATGCTGCTGGCCTCGGGCCGCGTACTGGCCGAGCGCCGCCTTGCCCGTCTCCTTGAGCGCCTCGGCCAGGAGTCGGTACGCCCGGTCCCCACCTTTGTCCGGCCCGACGAAGTACACCTTCTCGAGATAAATCCGGTCCACCTGTGTCAGGGGCACGAATTCAGCGATATCAATCGTATTCGTGGCTTTTTCCTCCAGCGCCTTGAGCTCCTCCGGAGTAAAACGAACATATTGATCCTTGGCGAACTCGTAGCCTTTCGCCATGTTGTCCCGCCCCACAATCTCATTGTCTTTTGGGCAGGTGTATTGTTGTTTGAGCCTCGTCCCGCACGCCTTGTGCAGCATGTTGAACGAAACAGCCGCGGTCGACTCGGCCGACGAGTAGATATGCACCGGGACGGAAACCAGGCCGAACGAGATCGTCGCGGTGCCAATGGAGCGTGCGGGCATAGGAAGTGACCTGGGGACTGGGGACAAGAGACCTGGGGACTCCTTCACGCTAAGACGAGGGGATGATGTCCGCAAGTAACGAACCGGCCGACACCCCCGACAACCTAGGGGCCTACCGTGCCAAGCGATCGGCGGACCGCACCCCAGAGCCGTTCGGCGGCGGAGTTCAGGGTCCGGGCCGTCTCTTTGTGGTCCACAAACATGCCGCGCGCAACCTTCATTTCGACCTGCGGCTCGAGATGGATGGCGTCCTCAAGTCCTGGGCGGTCCCCCGCGGGCCCTCGTACGACCCGGCCGACAAGCGGCTGGCGGTATTTGTCGAGGACCACCCTCTGGAATACGGCGATTTCGAAGGAGTCATTCCCGATGGCAACTATGGCGCCGGGGGCGTCATTGTGTGGGATCGGGGGGAGTGGGTGCCACTCGAGGACCCGGGGGAAGGACTCCGAAAGGGCAAGCTTTTATTCGAGCTGAAGGGGTACAAGCTGCGGGGCAAATGGACGCTCGTAAAGATCAAAAAGGAAAAAAAGGAGTGGCTCCTGATCAAGGAGCGAGATGCCTGGGTCAAGAAAGAAGACGGGCACGTCTTTCCCGAAGAGTCGGTCCTCTCCGGGCTCACTGTGGAGCAGGTGAAAGCCGGGCACACCCCCGTCGGCTTGCTCCGCGCCGAATTGGAACGACTCGAGGCGCCGCGCAAATGGGTCAATCCCGAGAGCGTGGACGTGATGTTGGCGGAACCGCGAGAGGAGGCATTCACCAAGGCCGGATGGCTGTTCGAACTCAAAATGGACGGGTACCGGCTCCTCGCTTGCCGGCAACATGGGGAGGTCCGTCTCTACACCAGAAACGGCGGCGACTACACTAAAGTCTTTCCCGAGATCGAACGAGCGATGCAAGCCCTTCCGTTCGAAAATGTCATCCTGGATGGAGAAGTCGTCGTTTTGGATGGTGCGGGGAAGCCGAGTTTTTCCGGCCTCCAGAAACGAGGTCGCCTGACCCGGCCGACCGACATCCGCCGCGCCTCGATCGAGTTCCCCGCGACGTATTTCGCCTTCGATCTGCTTGCCCTCGAGGATTTCGACGTCCGACCGCTGCCGCTCGGCGAACGGAAGGCGTTACTCCGCCGGGTTCTCCCACCACTGGGTCCGGTGCGCTACTTGGATCATGTGGACAAAGAGGGAGTCGCTTTTCTCGAGCGGGTCACCGCGATGGGCCTCGAAGGGATCGTCGCCAAAAAGAGCGACGCCTCGTACCAAGCAGGGCGGAGTTCTCAATGGCTCAAGATCAAAGGCGAGCAAACCGCGGATTTTGCCATCGTGGGCTTCACGGCGCCGAAAGGGTCCCGGGCCGGCATGGGCGCGCTGCAGCTGGCGGACTATCTCGACGGCGACTTGGTCTACGCGGGCCGGGCCGGAACGGGGTTCACTGAAAAACAGTTAAAGGAGCTTCGCGGGCTCTTGGAACCGCATGCGCGCTCAACCCCGTCCTGTAAGGGCCCCATTCCACTCGGGCCGGGTCGGGCCGGAACCGCCGAGCCCGTGAGCCGCATCCCGGACACCAAGACCACGACCTGGGTCGAACCGACTTTGGTGTGCGAGGTTCGCTTCCGAGAGTGGACCCCCGATGGCCTGCTCCGCCACCCCGTCTACCTCCGGCTTCGGGACGATAAGTCGCTCCACGAATGCACTCGGGCCGGCAACCAGACCGTTCCCGCCGACGATCCGGTCGAAGAGGCGGCCGCCGCAACGCCCGAATCCCGCACGGTCCAGCTTACCAACCTCAAGAAAGTATTCTGGCCCGAAGACGGGTTGAACAAAGGCGATCTCATCGGCTACTACCGAGAGATCGCCCCGTGGATCCTGCCGTACCTCAAGGGCAGACCCGTCGTGATGACGCGATTCCCAGACGGCATTCACGGCAAGCAATTCTACCAGAAGGACGCGCCGGACTTTGCCCCCGCCTGGATCCGGAGAGTTGCCATTTGGAGCGAAGACACCCAGCGCGAAATTCACTATTTCGTTTGCGATGACGTAGACGCGCTTGTCTATATCGCCAATCTCGGGTCGATCCCCCTTCATGTCTGGGCAAGCCGGGTGGGAACCCTCGAGCAGCCCGATTGGTGTGTCATCGACCTCGATCCGAAGGAAGCTTCCTTCTCGGATGTCATCACCTTGGCGCTGGCTATGCACCGCCTCTGTGAGGAGGTTCGGCTCCCGAACTTCGTGAAGACCACCGGTAAAACGGGGCTCCATATTCTGATTCCGCTTGGCCGGCAATGCACCTACGAGCAATCGCGCACCCTGGGAGAACTGCTGTCTCGGATCGTCATCAAGGAGCACAGCGACATTGCGACCATCACACGGCATGTCACCAAGCGCGGCGACAAAGTGTATCTCGACTACCTCCAAAACCGGCACGGCCAGCTGATCGTCGCCCCGTTCAGCGTGCGACCACTGCCGGGAGCCACCGTCTCCATGCCGTTAGTCTGGGATGACGTCAATGAACACCTCGACCCGAAGCGGTTCACCATCCTGAATGCTCGCGGGCGGATGGAAGCGCTCGGGACGGATCCATGCCGTGCCGTGCTCGAATTGAAACCGGATTTCGTGAAGGTGTTGAGCGATCTTGGAGAGCGTTTTGCGACCACCGGAGGGGGCGTGAGAGACTACCCTGGAACAAAGGCCTGATAGGTCGGCTCGTACATCCGCGACCGGACATAGCGGCCGAGGTCGTCTGGGAGAATCGTTGTGGCGAGACCCTCCGCCGCCGCCACTCGGGCTACCGCTACCGCAATGTTCGCGGAGACCGACCGGATCGAATCGAGCGGAGGATAGACGGATCCCTGGCGGAGCGAGTCCTCCGACACCAAGCCGGCGAGCGTTTCCGCCGCCGCGTAAAACATCCCGTCACTGACTCGGGTCGCCCCCGCGACCACGAGGCCTAAGCCCAGCCCCGGAAAGATGTAGGCATTGTTGCCTTGCCCCGGCACGAAGCGGATGCCCTCCCATTCCACGGCGGCCGAGGGACTTCCGCTGGCGAAGATCGCGCGCCCACCGGTCCAGCGATACGCCTGCTCGGCCGTGCATTCAGCTTTGGACGTCGGATTCGACAGCGCGAAGACGATGGGGCGCGGGTTGCTCTCGGCGAGCTTTGCCAGGACTGGCTGAGTAAACGCCTGCGGCTGAGCCGAGACCCCCAACATGGCTGTGGGACGAAGGGTGCCGACCGCGCTCAAGAGATCGTCGGCCGGTGGATGCTCGTGCGCATAGCGCAGCTTGTGTGGCGCCAGTCCGGACCGACTCGCGACCACGAGACCGCGGGAGTCGAAGAACCAGCACCTCCGGCGCGCTTCGGCCGGCGAGAGGCCGGATCGCACCAGGGCCGTGGTGAGGAGATCGGCGATCCCGGTCGCCGCCGCGCCGGCTCCGTAGAACAGGATGCGCTGGGTTTCGAAAGGCGCTCCGGTGAGCCGACACGCCGAGAAAAGGCCGGCCAGCGTGACGGCCGCGGTGCCCTGAATGTCGTCGTTGAAGGTACAGAGGCGATGGCGATAGCGGTCGAGCAGCTCAAGCGCATTCTCGGTCGCGAAATCCTCGAACTGAAGCAACGCGCCGGGAAAGACCTCCTCCACTGCGGCGACGAACTCGTCCAGCAGCTCACGATACGCCGCCCCGCGCACCCGCCGTTGCACCAGGCCGGTGTAAAGCGGATCGTTGCGCAGCGCATCGGTGTCGGTCCCGACATCGATCAGGACGGGCAGGCATTCGGAGGGGGCGATGCCGGCGCACGCGGTGTACAGCGAGAGCTTGCCGATCGGAATGCCCATACCCAGCGCGCCGAGATCGCCGAGCCCGAGGATTCGCTCGCCGTCCGTCACCACGATGACCGACACTTTCTTCTCGGGCCAATTGCGGAGCAGGGATCGAACCCGCCCGCGGTCGGTGGCTGATACATAGAGCCCGCGCGGTCGGCGAAAGATGTGCCCAAACTCTCGACAGGCCTCTCCCACGGTTGGGGTATAGATGATCGGCATCATCTCCGCGATATGGTCGACCAGGATGCGATAGAACAACACCTCGTTCCGGTCTTGGAGCGCGGTGAGAAAAATGTATTGCTCCAACGGAGACGGTTTTGCCTTGAAGTTGCGGAGGCTCCGTGCCGCTTGTTCCTCGAGCGAGAAGACGTGGGGCGGGAGCAGGCCGCGGAGTCCGAGCGCGTCCCGTTCCGCCTCGGTGAACGCCGTGCCTTTGTTGTAGCGCGGGTGGTGGAGCAGATCAATGCCAAACAATCTGCGGCGGTCGCGACCTTCGCCGCCCGGCGGAGAGGAGGACGTCATTGTGGCGAAGATACCCGGGTTCGGCCCTCCAGTCGCGGGGAGAGGATGACGCGGGCATCGATCGCGACGCTGTCCGCCGGGCGAGCCAGCACCGGGTTGAGGTCGATCTCCTGGATCTCGGCGAAATCGAACGCCAGTTGGCTCAGTCGCATCAAAACGTTTTCCAGGGCGGTGTGATTTGCCGCAGCGGCACCGCGAACGCCGTCGAGCATCCCGGCGCCTCGGATGGTGCGGATCATGTCTCGCGCGTCAGTCCGCCCGATCGGCGCCACCCGAAATACGACGTCACGGAGCACCTCGACGAATATTCCGCCCAATCCAAACATTATGAGCGGTCCAAACGCGGGATCGCGGCTGCTCCCAACAATCGTCTCGATCCCTCCGGTCACCTGTTTCTGGACCAGGAGCCCCGTGATCGCTGCCGTAGGGGCGCGCTTGGCCACCTCGGCCAGCAGCGACTCCGCGCCGGCGCGCACGGCGGTCGCCGTGGCGAGTCCCACGATCACTCCGCCCACATCGGTTTTGTGTACGATCTCCGGCGCCATCACCTTGAGTACCACCGGAAAACCCAGGCCCTCCGCGGCGGCCGCCGCCGCCTCTGGGGTCACCGCCAGCCGCGCCGGGGCAATCGGAATGCCATACGCCCCCAATAACTCCAACGCCTCCAGCTCGTTGAGCCGGTTTTGTCCGGCGTCCAGTGCGTGCGCGATGATACGAGCGGCGGCGGTTCGGTCTACGCCGAGCGATTCCGGCGGGGTCCGCGGACGCTCCTGCCATTCGCGCACCCGACACATCGCGTTGAGCGCGCGCGCCGCGGCTTCCGGAAAGATGTATGCTGGGATCTTCGCCTCGGCGAGTGCCGCTCGACCTTGGGGAAGGCCTTCGTGACCCATCAGCACGGCGAGCACCGGCTTGGTCGGATGTTCTACCGCGACCCGCGCGATCGCTTCAGTGACGTCCTCCTGCCGGACCCCAAGCGGAGGGACGAATATCGCCACGGCGGAATCGATGCCGGGATCGGCGAGGAGACCGGAGAGCGCCGCCCGGTAACCAGATGGTGTGGCGGAGGCGATCATGTCGAGCGGATTTCGAACCGAGGCCTCCTCGGGGAAGTACTGTTGGAGATTGGCGATCGTGGCGGGCGCGAGTTCCGGTACTTCCATGCCATAGGTCTCCATGGCGTCCGCGGCGAGAATGCCCGGTCCTCCCACGTTGGTGAGCACCGCTGTGCGCCTCGATCTTGGGTACGGCTGGCCGGAAAACGCCATCGCCAGATCGAAGAGCTCCTCAACCGTTCCGGCGCGGAGCACCCCCGCTTGGGCCAAGAGCGCATCGACTGCGACATCGCTCGCGGCCAAGGCGCCGGTATGCGATTTGGCGGCCTGCGCTCCCGCTTTGGAACGGCCCGACTTCACCACGATGATCGGCTTCACTCGGGTGATCCGCGACGCGATTTCCAGAAAACGGCGAGGGTTCCCGAAGTTTTCGACGTACATGAGAATCACGCCGATGTCGGGATCCTCCTCCCAGGCCGCCAGCAGATCGTTCGAGGACACGTCCGCCTTGTTGCCCACGGAGACGAACTGTCCAATGCCGATCCCATACTCGCGCGCGTAGTCCAACACACTCAATCCCAACGCGCCCGATTGCGACACGAACGCGGCGCGTCCGAACGGTGGAAGGTGCGGCGCGAAGGTCGCGTTCATCGAGACGTCGGGGTGTCCGTTGAGCACGCCCATGCAGTTCGGCCCGACCATTCGGATCCCCTGCGCTCGAACGAATTCGAGCAACCGGCGCTCCCGCTCGACACCCTCTCCGCCGATCTCGCGGAATCCCGAGGAAATGATCACGAGCCCGCCCACCTGTTTCTCGGCGCACCCGGCCACGACTTCGTCCACCGACTGCTTCGGAACCACGACTACCGCGAGATCGACCGGCTCCGGAACCGATCCGATGTCTGGGTATGCCGGAAGGGAGTGGATCGCGTGGGCGTTGGGGTTCACCGGATAGACCGCCCCGGTAAACCCGTTGCGCACCAGGGCCGCCACGATTTCATACCCGATGGTATGTGGGGTTCGCGAGGCGCCGATGACGGCCACGGATCGCGGGGCGAGAATTCGGGCGAGCGAGGAGTTCATGGCCATTCCGATTTCAGTTGCAGTGACGCGCGGTACGCTTGGCTGAATAAGATGGGGGGTCCGCTCCAGTTCCGAAACCATACGCTCCGATTGGGTTCCAGCAGACCGCCGAACGAGGCGACCGATGTGCCAATCCGCCATCCGCGACCTATCTTGCTACGCCCCCATGAATCGCCCTCTCTCGGGGCGGTTTCCACCAACCAGCAAAGAGGACTGGCGATGATCCAGGTCCAGCACGATACGGAACGTCACCGGTTTGTCGCGCCGACCGAGGGGGAAGGGGCGTTTCTTCTCTATGCCCCTCTCGGACCGGGCCGCGTCGATTTCCAATCGACCTATGTTCCCCCAGCACTGCGCGGGCAGGGGATCGGCGAGCGGGTAGTCCGGGCCGCCCTCGATTGGGCCCGGGCCGAGCAGCTCCATGTCGTGCCTACCTGCTGGTTCGTTGGTGAGGTGGTGGACCGGCTGCCCGAATACCGTGACCTTCTCGCCCCGGTGTAGGCCGGGTCAGCAACGCTATGGAGGATTCCGGCATCTCATATGGAAATCGCACCCATAATTGAGGGCCCACTGATGCACAAGATGATTCTGGGACGCAGGGATGTCGCGTTGCTTACTCTCCTTATGATATTTCTGGCCGCGAGCGCAAACGCGCAGGAGCACCACCGTTTTCGGATTCCCCACTGGGTCTGGACGAGGGAGTGGCGCCAGCCGCTGCTCGACTTGCGGATGCCGTCTCGGGTTTGGAGCAAAGAATGGCGGGTACCAGTTCGCGCCTGGCGGGTTCCGGACTTCGAGCGATTACGGAGCCGCCTCGACCGAATCGAGGTTCCACTCCGGCGATTCGAAGGTTCTAGGATGCGGAGGGACCACTGGATGCCGCCCATGATGGATCGGCGGCATTCCTGGCACGCGCGGATTTAGCGAACAATCACCTCGGGGCGCGGCCTAGGCCGGGTCTGGCAAATTCCAGTTCGAGATTATGATGCGATATCCGTCCGGATCGAGCACGGCGAATTCCCTCGCCCCCCAGGGCTGATCCACCGGCCCATATTCCAGCACGGTACCCCGCGCCCGAATGTTCATGGCCACTTGGTCGATCTCTTGGGCCGTGGTGCAATACAACCCAACCCCCTCCCCTCGCTTCCCATTCCGTGGCTTCGGCTCCGGGTCCTGCGCGAGCAGGAAAATGATGTCACCGGCGCGTAGCGTAACCGCGGCCAAACGCTTCTCGCTTCGCATCTCATCCTGCACCACAAATCCCAACCGGCTGCAATACCACAACAAGCTGATATCGATATTGCGAACATTGAGTGATGGCATCACGGTGCGAAAACGCAGGGTTTCCGGCTGTGCCCGGGAGGCACGAGTCGTTTGGGTGGCGGATGTTGCCATATTCTCTTCCGTTTTCCGGCGCGGCGTTTACTGCCGTGCCATGACGTTCATTCCGAAGCGGGGCGGGTTCGTGCCTGAGGAAACTGCGGGACGCCACTCCGGGCGCTTTTTGGCGACTCCATCCGCCCAACTTCGCTCTCGAGCTGCGAAATCGGTGAAGCGGCCCATGAATTCCTGGAAGCGAGCCCCTTCGGCCCGGCTCAAAAACACGGCCCTCCCATCGCGGATCACGATGCTGGGCTGATGTTCGAGGACGAAGGCCGCCATACTGTCGATCGTCGAGGCCACCATGCGATGAATCGCCGTGTAGTCATCCAGATCGCGTTCCCACGGAGCCAGGCCCTCTTCCACGCTGCTACCGAGGCCGTCATACGCCGGGGTCTTGGCTTCGAGGGATTCCGCGCGAGTGATCAGGGTCCCCGAAATCGCGCGCGTTGCACCGAGCATGCTGTCCACATCACCGCGGTACTTTGCGGCCGCGGTCCGAACCCAGCGCAACGAACTGGGCGTTTGAAGCGCGCTGCCTTGGAACCGCTCTTTGAAACCTTGCTTGACAATGGAGGAGAGGAGCCGCGCTTGAAGCACGACGACGGAGTCCGCATATTCGGTCCTGATGCGTTTCAGCATGGCCTCACCCAATGGCCCGGAGACCTGGTCGGCGTGGACGACCTGTGCTTGCGCCGTCCGAATCCGATTGAGAACCGCGAGCCTGACTCCGGCGAGGAGCACGAGAAGGCAGGCCCCGCCAATGGCCGCATACATCTGAAATTGTCTTCGGCGGTACCAAACACTGCTGTCCCCGAGTCGCGTCTTCGAAGCCTCCGACAGTGTGGGGGTGGGACTTGGCTTGGCACCCAATCCGAGCCGGTCGATACCCTTCAACGCTTGCTGGTACGACGAAACCCGCTCGGCCGGCTGAAACGTCCCCTCGCCCACTGAGAGCGGAGTTTCCGGGCCGAGTGATCCATCCTTGATCGCCTGCATGAGGGAAGCGACGTCGTTGAGCGTGACGACTTTTCCCTTAGCATCCCGATAACGAAAGCGCACGTTTCCCCGCGTGACTTCGAAAGCGACGATAAATTCAGCTTGGGCCCGGGCCTGCAAGCCCCTTGGGACTCTGGATCAATAGCAAGCTACGTACCCGATCCAGGGCAAAATCGGGCGCCACGGGCGAGGAATCCATGGGGTTTCAAGCGATTGGAATACAATGACTTGGGGAGCTGGCTGCAGATCTTCACGGGCGGAACCTGACGCGGGCCGGGGAAATACCACCCGGAGAGTGGCATAGTGCCTAGCCGCCGGTGCGGCTTGGCCCCCGGCATCAGCGGTCGAATCGAACCTCGGAGATTTGGGCGGGTGACGGGTTGAAATCACTGTAACGCACCCACTCGGGCCGAATTCGGAAGTAGGTGATATCTGGCCATGACTCCCGCTCCACACCATCAGGGAACTGGGCCAGGTAAAGGGCCTTGCACTCCGCCAGCTCCGCTCCGGCCGGCTCATCTGCAACGCCATCCAATTGTACCGTGATCGCCTGATCCCACCCGATGACCATTGCAATGCGGCCAGTTCGGCGAAGGTTCCGGCTCTTCCGGGTGGTGCCAATGGTGTCGAAAATCAATTCCAGCTTTGGGGTGACCACGATCCCGACGACAGCCGCCTGCGGCAGTCCGGACTCATTCACGGACGCCACCACGGCCCAGCGATGCCGGCGGATGAATGCGTAGAGGGCTTCGCGGGTCACCGAGCCTCCGGTCTCCAGCACTTGGTGCCGCCCTGGGCGGGGGCTTGTTCATCCGCCTGGGGTCGAACCTCGAGGAGGAAGCGCCGAAACTCCGAGAAATAGTGGTCTCGGTCAACGATCCACGGGTCGTTATGATGTCCGGCTAAGGTAACGAATCGCTTGGGCGCACGCGCCAAAGCGTAGAGCCGCTGTCCCATCCAGAACGGGATCGCCTCATCCAGTGGAGTGTGCATGATGAGCACAGGCATGTGGAGGGTGCCGATCCGCTCCGCGGTGGGGAACTGGATTGAGGCCAACTGCTTCACCGGGAGGAAGGGGAATCGTCCCGCGCCAACCTCGGGGATCGAGGTGTACGCAGCCTCGATGATGAGTCCGGCGGCCGGGACTTGAGTCGCAAGCCACGTCGCCACCCACTACCCAGACTGTGGCCGTAAATGACCACATTCCGTGCGGGAAGACCCTTCGTCTGACGATGCCACTCGTCCGCTGCTTTGGCGTCGTCATAGAGCCCCGGCTCGGATGGCGCGACATCACTCGACTGGCCGTAACCGCGATAATCAAAGACCAGGGCATTCACTCCCAGCTGCGTGAGATCGCGGTAAACGTTCCCCGGCCTAAGTCGGAGATGTTCGCTGCATTCCCCGTGGCAGAAGAGGACCCAGATTGCCGTCGGATGTGGCGATCCAGTGACGACCCACGCCGACAGTGCTACCCCGTCCGTGCTTGGAATACGAACCGCTTCCGGACTGATGTGGAGTGAGTCCGGTGCCGGTTTCATGGTTCTCCCGCCAAAGGAATTTGGCTGGAAGGTGGCCCCATAGAGGAGGACCGGTAGGGCGACGCTCGCGTAGACGATTTTGCGCTTCATCGGCACCACCGATCCAGTCCTCGGTTCAACGAGCGTTTCGCCGGCGCACCCCGGGCGGATTCGAGATCAATATTAATCTCTCCGTCGCCCCGCCCGCTTTCCATCGTCTTGACGTATAATTTGGGCGGAGGCGATCGATCCGCCATCTCGCGCCTCCTCAAACAGCCCACGCCACGGAGTTTGTGTGACAACTGCCGCCGAACGAGCCGCACTCGCTAGTATTTCCTTGGAGGAGCCTTGGTCCTTGATCGAGCGATTCACCACCTTGCGTCGTGAGCATCCCCGAGATGTTCGGACCGCCGCGGATGAGATCGTGGGTCGGCTCCGGCGGTTGGGGGTGCCGGTCGAGGTGCACGAACCGGAGATATTCTTGAGCCTGCCCGGGAAGGCCTCCGTGCGGGTGGGGTCGAAGACCTACCGAGCCAAGCCGCTCGCCATGAGCCGTTCGGTCCCCGAGGGGCTCACCGCCCCGCTGGTCTTCTGCCCCACGGAATTCGATCCCAACACGGATCAGGTGATCGGCGGACCCCGGGGAGTGGACACGGTGGACGTTCGCGGCAAGATCGTGGTCGCCGAAGGGTTCGGAATGTCCTCGATGGCGTTGCACTTTGATCGGCGCGGGGCGCTGGGTCTGATCGCGGTGAATCCTGGCAAGAATGCGCACTGGGGGATCTGCAGCACCATCTGGGGTTCACCCGATTTGCGCGACCTGCCGCGGAAGCCCACGCTGGTCGTAGTGTCGGTCAATAGCCCCGATGGCCAGGCTCTCATGCAGCTGGCGAAGGACGGCTGCGAAGTCAGCCTGTTCGCCGAATTGGAGGAAGGGTGGTATGCGTCGCCGGTTCCAGTAGTGACGATTCCCGGCACGGACGAGCCGGACCAATTCGTCCTCCTGCACGGGCACTACGATTCCTGGGACTTTGGAATCGGAGACAACGCGGTGGGTGATGCCACAATGTTGGAGGTCGCTCGGGTGCTGTGGCAGCACCGGTCGGCCCTCAAGCGCTCCGTGCGGATTGCGTGGTGGCCGGGACACTCAACCGGGCGGTACGCGGGCAGTACCTGGTTTGCGGACCATTTCGCGATCGACCTCTATGAGCATTGTATCGCCCAGGTGAACTGTGACTCGCCAGGGTGCCGATGGGCGACCGAGTATATCGATGTGGCGTGGATGTCGGAGGCGGAGTCATTCGCCCAGGCGGTGATCAAAGAGGTGACCGGAAAGGCTGCCCGGGGCGAGCGGCCGTACCAGGCCGGGGACTATTCGTTCAATAACATCGGGATTTCGAGCTACTTCATGTTGCTCTCGACGATGTCGCCCGAGGACCGGGCCTCCAAAGGGTACTACACAGTTGGGGGCTGCGGGGCGAACATCGCTTGGCACACGGAGGAGGATCTCATCGAAATCGCCGACCGCAATATCCTGGTCACCGACATGAAGATCTATCTTTTGGCGATCATGGCGGCCGCGAATGCGACGATCGCGCCGTTCGACTTCCAGCGGACGGTTGATGAATTTGGGGCCACCCTCGCCAAGTATCAGACTGCCGCGGGCACGGTCTACGGGTTTGATCGCACCCGCAGCGCGTTGGCGGACCTCCGCCTGGCGTTGCAGCAGTTCGGGGCGTTCGCTGGTACCCTCGCATCCCTCCCGGTGGGCGACCTACGGGTGCGCCGCGCCAATCACGCGATCCGCCGCCTCGCCCGGCTGCTGGTGCCGGTGAACTATACGACTGGGGCCAACTTTTTCCATGATCCCGCGGAACAGGTCCCGCCGTTGCCCGATTTGGCGCCCGCCCTCGAAATTCCGAAGATCAGTCCCGACCAGCGTGGTTTCTATCGCACTCACCTCACCCGGGGCGAGAATCGCCTCGTGGCGGCGCTTCGGGATGCCCGGGCGACTCTGTCGGACGCCATGGCATGATGCGCCGCTGGGGCATCGGCCTCGTCGCGCTGGTGGGATGCGGAGGGCCGTCGGCCTCCCGCGAGAGTTTGCGGATTCCGCTGATCAATGATCCGGTCTTGAATCCCGTGCTGGCCCAGGACGTCGGATCCATCATGATCAACAAGGTGATTTTTCCGGGGCTGGTTCGTCCGGACTCGCTGCTCCACGTCGAACCGGATCTGGCGGAGTCGTGGCAGGTATCACCGGATGGCCGCGTTTATACCTTTCACCTCCGCCCGCGCGTACGATGGCATGACGGGCTGCCGTTCACTGCGAAGGACGTGAAGTTCACCTTCGATCAGATCATCGATCCGAACTCGGGCACGTTTCTGTGGTCGGATTTCTCGGCGATTCAACACGTGGACGTGGTGGACGAGCTCACGGTTCGCTTCACTTTGACCGCCCCGTTTGCCCCATTCCTCGCCCTCCTCGGCAACAACGCGGGGATCGTCCCGGAGCACCTCCTTAAGGGCAAGGCGCCGCGTGAAGCGGTCGACTTCAACCGTTTCCACCCGGTTGGGACCGGGCCATTCAAGGTCGTGGAGGTTGTGCCGGGATCGTCCATCACCCTCGTAGCGGACTCAAATTTTTATGGGGCCCGGCCCAAGTTCAAGAACTTGGTGTTCAAGATCGTCCCCGACTTGAGTGCGCAGGTGGCCCAATTGCGCGCCGGTGAGCTCGATTTCCTGACGCTCGAGCCCTCGAACTTGTCGGGAGTGGAGCACGTCGCGGGTATCACTATTCGACAGGTTCCGGTCGTCCAGCACTACTATGTCGGATTCAATCAGCGCCGCGCCCTCTTCCAATCCCCCTTGGTGCGACAGGCCTTTGGTCATGCCATCGACCGCGACGCGATCATCAAAGGCGTGCTCAAAGGGAACGGGGATTATCCTCAGGGTACCATTCCCGTGGTGCTCCGCGAATTTTACGCGGACACCCTCCCGGTGATCCACCAGGATACCGCGAAAGCCTTGGATCTGCTCCGCCGGGCCGGCTGGACGCGTGCGGCTGACGGAATGCTCCGTAACGCTGCGGGGCTCCCCTTCCGATTTACACTGCTGGTCGACAAAGGGAATCCGAGCCGGGAACAGACCGCCCTGGCCATCCAGCAAGATTTGAAACGCATCGGGATGGATGTGTCGTTACAGACGCTCGAGTTCGCCACCGTCGTGCGCGATTTCGTGCAGACCGGAAAATACGACGCGAACCTGATTTGGTGGAACACACCACCGGACCCGGACCAATACTCGTATTACGCCACCGGACAGCCCAACAACACGATGGCGTACTCGAACCGCCAGGCGGATAGCCTGCTCTCCGCCGGACGCCTGACCACCGACTCCGCGGCGCGGGTGAACATCTATCGCGCTTGGCAAGTGCTCCAGCTCGCCGATCCACCGGTGCTGGTCCTCTACTATCCGCGTGAAATCCAGGTCTTCACGTCCACCCTGCGCGGCCTACCCGCTCTCGGCATTCGCGATGCCTTGCGGCACGCCGAGTCGCTTTTCCTTGCCCCCCCCCTGACGCGACGGATGCGACGGTATGTGCTGCGACGGCTGAGCTATGCGATCACTGTGTTGGTGGTGGTCACCACCCTCACGTTCGTGCTCTTCCATCTTGCGCCCGGCGGCCCGTCCATCCTCGCCGATCCGAAGCTCTCCCCGGTGGAACGTGCCGCGGTGGAACGGCAACTCGGCCTCGATCAGCCGCTGTGGGTGCAATATGTGCGCTGGAACGGCCAGCTGTTGAGCGGCAATTTGGGCCGGAGCTTCCTCTATCACACCTCCAACGTGTCGACCATCCTGACCCGGTTACCCAATACCCTCCTACTTTCCGGATTCGCGCTGCTCGTGAGCCTCCTGGTTGCGGTTCCTTTGGGCATCTACGCGGCGCTCCATCCGGGGCGCCCGGTGGATCGGATGGTGGACTGGGTGTCCGCGCTCGGACTCTCAATGCCCACGTTCTGGCTCGGCATCCTCCTGATCATTCTCTTCGCCGCGCAACTGCACCTCCTGCCGGCAGGCGGCCGGACCACCCCGGGCGTCGATACCGTGGGTGATCGGATCCTGCATCTCGTCCTCCCGGTCGCAGTGTTGGGCTTTGCCCTGGCGGCGGAAATGATTCGCTATGTGCGATCGAATGTCCGTCTGGTGGCGCATCAAAACTATGTGCGGACCGCGCGCGCCAAAGGGTTGGGTGAATGGACGACTCTGCGTCGACACGTGGTCCGGAATACGCTCGTCTCATTGCTCACCTTGGTCGGGCTCCAGATCCCAGCGCTGGTTGGAGGGGCGGCGGTGACGGAGACGGTTTTTTCCTGGCCCGGCATGGGACGGCTCATCGTCGAGGCGGCGTTGAGCCGAGATTATCCGTTGGTCATGGCCATCACCCTCCTCGTCGCCGGGACGGTGCTCTCGAGCAATCTCATTGTCGATCTGCTCTATCGATGGGCCGATCCTCGCGTCCGGCTGGAATAGATGCCAAGGCTATCGTTGCGTGGTTCGATGGGGGTTGCGCTCCTCGTATTCCTATTGTTGGCCCTCTTCGCCTTCCTCGGTCCGCTGGTCCGGCACGTCAATCCGGATCTGCTGGATCTCGCCAACCAATCGGCCCGCGTGAGTTGGGCTCACCCCCTCGGCACCGATGAAACCGGACGCGATGTGCTGGCCCGTCTGATGTATGGCGGGCGCGTCTCCCTGACCGTGGGGGCGGCGGCCATGCTTTGCGCGTTGGCGATTGGGAGCATTGTCGGGGCAGCCTCCGGATACTATGTCGGATGGGTCGACATGGTTTTGATGCGCGTCACCGACGGCGCGATGGCCGTCCCTCCCATCTTTATCGCGCTCACCGCGCTCACCCTGCTGGGGGCCACCACCGCCAAACTCGTCTTGGTCATTGGGCTCACGTCGTGGATGTCACTCGCCCGCCTCATTCGGGGCGAGGTGCTCACGCTGCGCCAGGAACTCTACGTTGACGCTTCGCGGGCGCTGGGAGCCCCGGACGCCCGAATCTTGCTTCGGCACATCCTCCCACATCTCCTGCCGACGATCAGCGTGACCGCCACCCTTGGCGTCGCCAACGCGATCTTGATGGAATCGGCCCTCTCCTTCCTCGGGCTGGGGGTACAGCCTCCGACCGCGAGTTGGGGCAACATGCTGAGCGGCGCGCAAGACTATGTGTATAGCGCGCCTCGACTAGCGGTCTACCCCGGGATGCTCATTCTCTTGACCGTGCTCACATTTAACGGCCTGGGTGCCGTGGTACGAGATCTCACCGATCCTCGGATCGGAGGGGCCCTCCCACCCGATACCCGTTCGTCGCCCGCCTCCGCAGGAGGCGGTCAAGGGGTTGGGGCCGCCCCGGTCCTCACCGGCTAATCCCACGGTGGAGGCGTGACGAGACCCCACAGCTGGATGCAAGGGATTCACGTGCGTCGCGTGCTTCTGCTCGTGGGCCTCGTGATCGCCTTGGCCGTATTCGGCGGGAGCCCGCTCGTTCGCGGCTGGCTCGCTTGGCTGCTCGGGGAATTGCGGCCGATCGTGGCCAATCATCCCCTCGTGGGTGGCGTACTCTTCGTGCTTTACGCCGCGCTCGGTGCCATGCTTGCCTTCGTCTCGAGTTCGGTGCTGGTCCCGGTAGCCATCACCGCGTGGGGCCAGGTTGCCGCCTTCATGCTGCTCTGGGCCGGTTGGATCGTCGGTGGATTCCTCTCCTATGTCATCGGGAAATACCTGGGCCGGCCCGTAGTCAGTTGGCTTGTTTCGAGCGACAAAGTGGCGCAATATGAGGAGCGGATTCGTGGAGAGGCGCGGTTTCCGTTGGTGTTCTTGTTCCAGATCGCCCTCCCTTCCGAGATTCCCGGATACGTTCTCGGCCTCATCCGCTATCCCATGCCGAATTACCTTTTGATTCTCGCGCTTGCCGAGCTACCCTACGCGGCGGCGGTCGTCTTCCTGGGTGGGGCACTCATCCGCGGCCAAATGGTGCCATTCGCGCTCGTTGCGATTGTGGGACTCCTCTTTCCCTTGTTCGCCATCAACCTACTGCATTCGCGGCTCCGCCCGATTGGCAAACCTGATCCTACGGGAAGCCAGCCCGGCCGGTGATGCGAATCTGGATCCGTGGGCTCGGGGCCCTCGCGGTCATCGCCGCAGGGTCCGGCAATGCGGGGGGGGAACAGTCCCCCGGCCATTCCACGGGGCGCGATTCGATGGCGGTGCTCGACGCGGCTCGATCGAGTCAGGCCGGGTTCGAGCGGGCTCGCCGGTTTCACCTTGCCCCCAATCGAAACGGCGCGACGGGCCGCGAGTGCGACGAGCGAATCGGGCGCTTCTGTTACTGGTATGATGAAGCCGATACCCTCGCACCCGCCGAGCCCGAAACAATCAAACGGGCCCGGCACAAGCTCCTGACGGAACTCGGGCGCGACGAGCGTGCCTCGCCCGGCGACGACTGGATCATGGGTCAGCTGATTCGGTACCTCGTTGAGAATGGCCAGCCCGACTCTGCTGTGGCGTCCGCGCTGCGCTGCCGGGGATCAGGCTGGTGGTGCGCGGCACTCACCGGATTTGCCTGGCACGCCGCGGGCCGCTTCGCGGAGGCGGAGGACGCCTTTCTGACCGGGCTCCGGAGCATGCCTGGCGCCGAGCGATGTCTGTGGAACGACCTAAGCCTGCTGTTGGATGGCGAGATGGAGCGGACCTACCGCACTCTGGCCTGCCCCGAGCGCGAGGCGTGGAATGAGCGCCTCTGGCTATTGGCGCGCCCACTTCTCGCCTCCGCGGGGAATGACTTCCGGACCGAGTTGTGGGCCCGGCGGGTGATGATCCGGCTCCTCCAGAATGCTCACACCGCGTATGGCTTCTCGATGGGTGAGGATCACCGGGAATTGGTTCTGCGCTATGGCTGGCCGACGGGATGGAGTCGGAGCAACGCCTTCGACGACGTCATCAACGCCGACCATTTCTCCGTCACCGGTTACGATCCTTCTCCGAGCTACGCGTTTCTCCCGCTCGTCACTTGGCAAGACGATGTCGACCCACGATCTGCGGGCGGTTGGGATCTGAGAGCCCGTCGGCCGCGCGTCCGATACGCGCCGGCCTATGCCAAGTCATTCCAAGAACTCGACCAGGTTCAGATCGCCCGTTTTCGTCGGGGCGACTCGAGTGTCGTAGTTGCGGCCTGGGCCACGGACGACGACACGGTCTTTCGCTCCGGATCGAAACAGGCGGCGCTGGTGTTGGCCCGTGATCCAATGACGCCGACGATCACCGCACGGCGGGAAATGTCCGGTGCGTCCGGGGTGCTGATCGCTCGGGCGCCCTGGCCGGCGGATGTGGTTGGCCTCGAGCTCGAGCACCTGAGTTCGAAACGGTTTGCGCGGACGCGCGTGGGAGATTTCGCGCCGGACGATCCCAGTAGCCCGCTCTCCGACCTACTGTTCTTGCATGTTACCGATTCGGCGCAGTCGATCCTCGAGGAAGCGGCGACTCACGCTGTTGCGGGAGACCGGGTGCCCGAAGCCGCTCGAATCGGGCTGTTTTGGGAGATGTACGCTCCACTTTCAAGGGTCGACTCGCTGCAGGTGGTCTTGAGCATTTACAATGCTCGGCGGGAGCCGAAAGGCCCAATCACGAGTCCAGCCCGATGGACCAAAGGGCCCGCCATTCTCTCCCTCAGTTGGGTGGATCGTCCGGAGTCCGTGACGCCGGTCGCTTCCCGTTGGATCACCCTCGATCTCGCCAAGTTATCGCGCGGGCATTACGTTCTCGTCTTGGAGGCCAAGCAAGCGCAACGGGGCCTCGCCCGAGCCGCCCGCGGATTTGAGGTCGTCGTCGCCAACCACGGAGTGCCTGAGTGAAAACCAAACGTATCATCGTGGGCGCCGCAATCGTGTGGGTGGCGACGGCCGCCAATGGCGCGGCTCAGACCCGCCGTCACGATCCACGAATTGCGGCCCTGCTTGAAATGGTGTCTGAAGAGCGACTTACCCAGACCCTCAAGCAATTGGAGGGTTTCGGCACTCGGCACCTGCTCTCCTCAACGACCTCGCCGACGCAAGGTATCGGCGCCGCCCGGCAGTGGATCCTCGAAGAGTTCAAGCGCTCGAGTCCCCGCCTCAAAGTGGATTTCGATGTCTACCAGGTCCTGAAACAGGGGGAGCGGATCACTCGCGATGTCGAGCTCCGCAACGTGGTGGCTATCCTCCCCGGTCGAACGCCGAGACGGTTCTACGTGAGCGGGCACTACGATACCGTGGCGCGCCCCGCCGGGTCGCAGACGTTCTCGTTCGACAACGGAGATCTGCCCGCGCCGGGAGTCAACGACGATGGGAGCGGAACGGCCTTGGTGCTCGAACTGGCGCGGGTCTTCGCCCAGAGCGGGGTCGAGTTCGATGCCACCCTCGTCTTCGTGGCCTTCGCCGGAGAAGAACAGGGCCTGGTGGGCTCGTCTCTCCATGCCCAGAAGGCGTTGGCCGAGAAGATTCCGATCGAGGGAGTCCTCAACAACGACATCGTCGGGAGTCCGCGCGGCGGGAACGGACTATCTGATTCCAAACGGATTCGGGTCTTCTCCGAAGGCCCGGAGGATTCACCCTCGCGCGGGCTCGCACGGTATATCCGATGGGCGGCGGCCGAATATTTTCCGACCCATACGGTGCAGTTGGTAGCGCGGCATGATCGGTTTGGCCGCGGCGGCGATCACTCGCCGTTCAACGCGCGTGGATTCGCCGCGGTGCGCTTCACGGAGTCGAACGAGACCTATTCCCGACAGCATACTGTCGACGACACGTTCGAAGGTGTCAACCCGGCCTACCTCGCTCGGAACGCCCGCGTCAACGCCGCGGCCCTGGCGTCGCTGGCTCTGGCGCCAAGTGCTCCGCAAGTAGCGGATACCCTTGGCCGTATGACCCTCGGCCGGGGCACCAGCGGGTACGATGCCGTTCTGCGTTGGCGGGCTTCGGTCGGGGCAACCGCGTATCGCGTAGTGTGGCGCGACGCATGGTCGGTGGATTGGCAGTTCGAACGCGTGCTTGGGAATGTCACCGAACTCCTGCTGCCCAACGTGTCGATCGACGACTATATCTTTGGCGTGGCCGCCATTGGCGCCGACGGGCAGGAGAGCGTCGTCGCCGCCTACGTCAATCAGTACCGTTCGTTCGGCGACATTCGCACCCGCTAACCGCGGGCCAGCCGGCCTCCGTTTTCTTTCACCGGGACTCGCTCCGCATGGCTGATGCGCGCATGAGCCGTGGCCAATGGCATGCCGTCACCGCCGGCTTTCTCGGCTGGACCATGGACGCATTTGATTTTTTCGTGGTCGTGTTTCTGGTCGACACCCTCGCGGTACAATTCGGTGTCAGCAAGAAGGAAATCGTCACGACACTGACCGCGACCCTCGCGATGCGTCCCGTGGGTGCCCTACTCTTCGGTCTCCTCGCGGATCGGTATGGCCGGCGCATCCCGATGATCATCAACGTGATGTTCTTTTCAATTGTCGGGTTCAGTTGCGGCTTTGCCCCCAATTTCAGCGTCTTCCTGGTGCTGCGCGCCTTGTACGGAATCGGCATGGGAGGCGAGTGGGGGGTCGGCGCAAGTCTCGTGATGGAGGCGGCGCCTAAGCGGTGGCGCGGCCTCCTGTCCGGCATCCTCCAGAGTGGCTATTCGGTCGGGTACTTGGTGGCGGCCGTGGCCGCGCGCACGGTGCTCCCCACCTTTGGTTGGCGGGCAATGTTCTGGGTCGGCGGCCTCCCGGCGCTGTTGGCCCTCTACATCCGCACCAAAGTGCCGGAATCGAAGGCGTGGGAGAAACACCGGGTTGGAAGCTTTCGGGACATTCTTCGCGTGGTCCGCAAGCAATCCGGCTTGCTTGGCTATCTGGTCGTCATGATAGTGTTGTTCACGTTTCTTTCGCATGGCACCCAAGATCTGTATCCCGACTTCTTGAAGACCGTACACCAGTTCCTGCCGACCACCGTGGCCGGGCTCGCGATCTTCTACAACGTTGGCGCTATCCTCGGCGCCATCATTTTTGGCCAGCTCAGTCAAATGATCGGCCGCCGCAAGAGTATCACGGCCGCGCTCGCGCTTTGCCTCATGGTCATCCCGTTCTGGGCGTTCGGCTCCGGTCTCATCCCCTTGGCTCTAGGTGCTTTCGTGATGCAGATGGGCGTGCAAGGAGCCTGGGGCATTGTTCCGGCGCACCTGAACGAGATGGCGCCCGATGCCGCGCGAGGCCTCGTGCCGGGGATGGCTTATCAATTGGGGGTCATGTTTGCCGCGCCCACGAACAACATCGAATTCGCCCTCCGCGATCGGTTCGGCTACCAATGGGCTCTTGCCGGCTTCGAAACCATCACCATCCTGCTATTGGCGACCGTCGTGTTGCTAGGGCGAGAGCAGCATGGGAAGAGTTTTCATGACGACGACTAAGCCCTCCCGTGTCGCGCTTGGCCTGGAGAAGGGGAGGTCCGTCGCGCCGCCACTACAATTTGCGCTTCGCCCGGTCGAACGATCCATCAGCGCGATCGAAACAGCGGCATCCGAACAGCTCACGATCCGATCGAGGAGGATTGGGTATGCCATCCAGCCCCGCTGCTAGTCTCAACGGCAAGACCCTGTTCATTACCGGTGCGAGCCGCGGAATCGGCCTCGCCATTGCTCTGCGTGCGGCCCGTGACGGCGCAAATATCGTGATCGCCGCCAAGACGGACACCCCCAACCCCAGGCTCCCGGGCACGATTCATACGGCGGCGAAGGCCGTCGAGGAAGCCGGCGGATCCGCCCTCGCGCTCGCCGTCGATATTCGCGATGAAACGGCCGTCGAGCAGGCCGTGACACGGGCCGCCGAACGATTTGGCGGAATCGACATCTTAGTGAACAACGCGTCGGCCATTTTACTTACCGGGACACTCGACACCCCGATGAAACGGTATGACCTGATGCACCAGGTCAACACGCGCGGCACGTTTCTTTGTTCGCAAAAATGTCTCCCGTTGCTGCGGAGGGCGGTGAATCCGCACATCCTCAATCTCTCGCCACCTCTCAACATGGAGGCGCGGTGGTTTGCTCCTCATGTGGCATATACCATGGCGAAGTTCGGAATGAGCATGTGTGTGCTGGGAATGGCGGAGGAATTCCGGAACGATGGGATCGCGGTGAATGCGCTCTGGCCTCGGACCGTGATCGACACGGCCGCATTGCAAATGATTCCTGGAGTCGATCGCACCAAGTGCCGCTCTCCCGAAATCCTCGCGGACGCGGCACATTTCATTCTGACCCGGGAGAGCCGGGTCTTTACGGGCCAGTTCTGGATTGACGACGACCTGCTCCGCACGGCGGGAGTCACGGACCTCTCAGGCTATCGGAGACCGGACGTGCGGGAAGCGGACCTACTCCCCGACTTCTTTTGCTGACCGTCCCCGCCGCTTCTGCACGGCGCCTAGGATGACCGATGCCCCGGCAAACGCTCCAGCGATTGCCGCCGCCACGCCCGCTTTCTTGAGGACTGTCTTCGTTTCCTTCGCGCGCGCTTTGATGACCCGGCACCCCACGGCGCGCTCGATGGCGCCGGCCAACTTGTCGCCGGCCTTTTTTGTGCCGGACTTGGCGGCTCGGGTCGCTCGCTCGATTCGTGAGGACATGGTTCCACCCCTTTGGTGGGTCGAAGTCGTTGCGCCAACGAACAACGCTTGCAATATACCCCGGTCGCGCGGGGCCGAAGTATCGATCAATGGATTGAGTTCGGTTCGGGTTCTTCCCTTCTGGGAGTCGATCATGAAACTGCTGACCGCCATCACCGCTCTAGGCCTGCTCATCCTATCCCCCCCTCCCGCGGCTGCTCAGTCGTTGGAACAGTCCATTCGCCACCAGCTCGATGGGCTCAAGGCGAGAAGTTCATTTTTTGCCAAGCATCTATCGAGCGGAAAGACGATTGAGCTTCGCGCGGACCTGCCCATGAACACCCTGAGTGTCATCAAATTGCCGGTCATGGTCCTCATGTTTCGCGACGCCGAGGCGGGCAAGGTCAACCTGGACGATCGGTATACAATCCGTCCCCAGGACCAGCGGCGCGGCAGCGGCCTCCTGCAGAACTTTGCGCCCGGCCTGGCGCCCACCTATCGAGACCTCATCACTCAGATGATCATCACGAGCGACAACACGGCCACCGACATCCTGATCCATAGGGTCGGGGTGGATCGCGTCAATGCCCTGCTGGCGGAGCAGGGATACAAAGTGACTCGACTGCAATGCACCACCGGCGATCTGTTTCGGTTCACTTGGATTGATACCGACCCCGCCAACGCCAGGCTCTCTGACTTGGAGGTGTTCACTCGAGGGTTCCCCACGGATTCCGGGGCCGCCAAGCGATTCTTCCAGCTGGAAGGCGATGCCAAGCGATGGCTGGGCGTGACGACGGCTCGCGAGATCTCGCGGCTGGTCGAACAGATCTACAAGGGCGAACTCACGTCGAAGGATCATGCCAAGGAAATGATCGATATGATGCTCGCGCAATTCTCCACCTCGCGGCTTCCGGCACGGTTGCAATGGGAGGGGGCCCGAATTGCTCACAAGACCGGTGATTGGCCGCCCTATGCCGGGAACGATGTCGGTGTCATCTTCTATCCGGGTGGCCCAGCGATCGTATCGGTGTTTACGAGCCAGAACACCGGGAGCTTCTTCGACCTCGAAGCCACGGAAGGCAAGATCGCGGAAGAGTTGGTCCACACCTGGAAGTGAGCCCCGGAGGGCTGATCATGGATGACATCGAATCCGCGCGCAAGAATGCGATCCAGGTGCTCTGTGTCGCTCAGGCTCGCGACCTGATCACCGTCGACGGATTCGAATCACGACTGGCCTTGGTGAAGAGCGCGTCCAATTCCGCGATGGTCGGTGCAGTGATCGCGGATCTGCAAACCGGTGAGGTGACCGCGGTGCCGGCCGAACTCACCGATCGGGGCCCGGCGGCGCTGGCCCCAGCCCCAGAGTACATCAAAATCTCCGCCGTGCTGGGGTCGTCGACACGAAAGGGACCTTGGATCGTTCCCTTTCAGATGAGCGCCCTCGTGGTCTTGGGTGAGCTCAAACTGGACTTTCGCGACGCGCTGTGTGCCTCCGACTATCTCGACCTCGACCTCAACGTCATCTTCGGGCAAATCGATCTCGTGGTCCCTCCCGGGACCCAAATCCAATATGAATGCGATGAGTTCATGAGTTCTTTGACCCACAAACGAAAGCGAGCCCCCACCGAACCCGGACAGTTTCTCATCCGCATCCGCGGCCGCACCCGTTGCGCCCAAGTTACGATCAAGGAGCAGCATCCCGACGGTGTAGAGCTCAATCGGTTCCAGCAGCGTGTGGCGCATTGGTGGGAGAGGACCTTGGGTGGTTGAGACCCAGGCGCCACGAGTCGGTTTCGTCCGGCGGTTCTGGGCCTCACTCGGGCCCGGGGTCGTCACCGGGGCCGCGGACGATGATCCGTCCGGCATCGCCACCTACTCGATTGCCGGGGCGCAGTTTGGTACCGAACTCCTCTGGATGGCGTGGGTGACGTGGCCCCTCATGGCCGCGGTGCAGGCCATGTGCGCCAGGATCGGTATGGTTACGGGGCGCGGGCTCATGGGTGCGCTCCGGCGAAAGTTCCCCAAACCGGTTCTCGTCAGCGCGGCAGTCCTCCTGCTGCTCGCCAACACCATTAACATCGGCGCGGATCTGGCCGGCATGGCCGATGCGGCGGAATTGCTTACCGGCGTCCAGTCGCACGTCTGGGTCGTGCTGTTCGGCGTCGGAATTGCCTATGCCACTATCCAGCTCCGGTATCTCGTACTGGCCAACGTGCTGAAATGGCTAGCGCTCGTCTTGTTCGCCTATGTCATTGCGGCGTTCGAGGTCGGCCCCAACTGGCGGCACATATTGTGGGCTGCGGTCAGTCCCGGAGTCCCATCCTCACGCGCGGCCTGGGCCACCGTGGTCGCCATCTTGGGAACGACCATCAGCCCGTACCTGTTTTTCTGGCAAGCGTCACAAGAGGTGGAAGAAGAGAAGTCCAAGGGTCGCGCGACCGTGTCCCAGCGGAGAGGCGCATCGCTCGTGGAGGTCCGACGGCGAAAGTTGGACATCGGTGTGGGGACCCTGTTCTCTAACTTGGTGATGTTCTTCATCATTCTCACCACCGGTCTCACGCTGCACCAACATGGCATCACCCAGATTTCCACTTCGAAAGAAGCCGCCGAAGCGCTCCGCCCACTCGCCGGCCCCTTGGCTACGCTGTTGTACACGTTGGGTTTGGTTGGCACGGGCCTCCTTGCGATTCCCACCTTGGCGGGGAGTTCGGCGTACGCGTTCGCGGAGATTTTCGGCTGGCGGCAGGGGATCGACGCGAAATTCGCCCGAGCCCGCTCGTTCTACACCGTGCTCGGGCTCTCGGTTGGGGCTGCGGTCATTCTCGATTTTTCGAAGTTCAATGCGGTCCGCGCCCTCTACTGGAGCGCAATTCTGAACGGATTGCTCGCGCCGTTCCTCTTGGTCGGCATTTTGCTCGCGGCGAGCGATTCTAAGCTCATGGTTGGGCAGCCCAGTTCGCTCTTGGGCCGGGTGACCGTGGGGGCCACGGCGGTGGCCATGTTCGGCGCCGCCGTGGCGATGTTCGTATTTTAGATTTCCGCACTCGGCAAGAATTTCGGGGCTTTCCTCGCCTTGGTCGCTTGTTCAAATCCGTAGGCCAGCTTGATCAAGAGCCCTTCACTCCACGCCCGCCCGAAGAACGAGATCCCAATCGGAAGCCCCGATTCGAACCCGGCCGGCACTGTGATGCTGGGATAGCCCGCGACCGCCGCCGGGCTCGAACTCCCCGCAATGTCGTGGTCGCCATTGATGTGGTCCGTGAGCCAAGACGGCCCGGCCGTCGGGGCGACGATCGCGTCGAGCCGGTACTTGGCCATGGTCGCATCGATCCCTTCCTGGCCCGCCATTCGACGGTTCTTTGCGAGCGCATCGAGATACTTCTTTTCGGTCAGCGGTCCTTTCCCTTCCGAGCGAATCATCAACTCCTGACCAAAGAACTTGAGCTCACTGTCGTGGTTCTTTTCGTTGAACTCGATGACGTCCTTCATAGATTTGACCGGAGCTTTGGGGCCGAGTTCCGCGAGGTATTTGTTGAGGTCTGCCTTGAACTCGTAGTACAAGACTTCGGACTCAGTGCCCCCGTACTTGCCGTTGGTTGCGAGATCCGCGGGGTCGACGACGATCGCCCCGGCCTGCTTCATTGCCTCGATTGCCGCGTTGGCCACGCGGTCCGCGGCGAGGCTGGAACCGAAAAATCCCTTGCGGGCAACCCCGATCCGGGCCCCCTTGAGCCCGTTCGGATCGAGGAAGGAAGTGTAGTCACCCTTCGCGTGTCCTCGGCTCGCTCCGGTCGCTGAATCTCGCGGATCGACGCCGGTGACGGCTCCCAGCAGAATGGCCGCATCGCTCACTGTACGACACATCGGGCCAGCCGTGTCCTGACTGTGCGCGATCGGAATGATGCCGGACCGGCTCCAAAGGCCGATGGTCGGTTTGATGCCGACGACGCCGTTGATCGAAGAGGGACAGACGATCGAGCCATCCGTCTCAGTGCCGATCGTCAACGTGGCCAGGTTCGCCGAGGCCGCCACACCAGACCCGGAACTCGATCCGCATGGATTCCGGTCGAGCGCATAGGGGTTCTTCGCCTGGCCCCCACGCCCACTCCAGCCGCTCGAGGAGTGGTTGCCTCGGAAGTTGGCCCATTCGCTCAGGTTCGCCTTGCCCAGAATGATTGCGCCCGCCGCCCTCAGCCGCTCTGCCACGAAGGAGTCGCGAAGCGGAATGGAGCCTTCCAGAGCGAGAGATCCCGCGGTAGTCGTCATCCGGTCCGCAGTCGCGATGTTGTCCTTGATCAGGACCGGGATGCCATGCAATGGCCCCCGAGGGCCCTTTGCCTTCCACTCCGCATCGAGTGCATCGGCAATCGCCATGGCGTCTGGGTTGGTCTCGATCACCGCATGAAGAGCTGGACCTTGATGGTTCAGTTCCTCGATCCGGGTCAGGTACTGTTCCGTGATACCATGGGCCGTGTATTTGCCGGATTTCATCCCATCGTGGATGCTCCCGACTGTCGCCTCTTCGAGGTCGAACGCGCGGACCCGGAGCGGGGTCGGTCTCGGCCCGGGAAGATCGGCGCCCCCTTCTGCCCGCAGGGCAGGTGATCCACCTTTGGCGAAAAAGAAACCGGCCAGAGCCGCGGTGCTTAGAAATTCCCGTCGGTTTGCGGACCCTTCGGGCGAACGCTCATGCGACTCACGGTCGGTCATCGTAATGATCTCTCGGGTTGGAAGGGGATGGGGTCGGGGAATGCCTCTCTAATCTTATCGCTTACTGCGGATCGCGGCGAGGCCGGCCGCCACCGGCGGCACCCGGCCCTCGCTCCGGTTCCGCCTGAGCGCCCCCGGGACACCGAGCGGGTCAATCGTTGGGACGGAACGGAAACCCTCCGATGCTCATCGAGAGCATCGGAGGGTTTCGGGCAACGCGGCTATCTATTCCTACAACGAGCGTGGGGCTTAGTTCTCCACAACGATCAAGAACTTGGACGTGGACCAGAACTCATCCGGCGAGGTAATTCGTACCTTACCCATGAATTTGTCCTTCACCCGAGTCGTGGTATCCACGAACGAGAGGTTCTGGGCGGACACGATCCGGTAGCGCTTTTCTGGATCCGGAAGTGCGATCTCAGAGACTTGCTTCTTGTTGATCGGCGTGAAATCAGAAGGCTTGAGATCAGCGCCGGGAACCATGGTTTCGCCGGTTCGGACGAAGATCAGCGGAAAGCGCGTGCCGCCTTCGAGCCGAATGATGCCCTTTTGTTCCAATTCCTTCTTGCTTCCCACGATGTAGTACACCGTGTTGTCCTTCAGCGTCATCGAGCGAACGGTATCAGTCAGCGCGCCCTTCTCCATCGCGAGCTGAGCGTTAGCGGCCTTCACCGTCGAAAGCTCGCCCTCGATGCTTGCGATCGAAGCCTTCTGCGTATCGATGGTCTTCTGAAGATCGGCGATGGTGGACTGCAACCCGGCTAGCTGGGTTCGGAGGCTGTCATTGTCCCCCATAAGCACCTTGAGCCGCTTCGAAGCCGAGGCAAGCCTGGACTCGCTGCGGCGCACGCGCCCGGTGAGTTCCTTGACCCGCTCGAGCATGACTGCGCGATCGTTCGGGGTCGCGGCCAGGGGCGACTCCGGCGAGACGACCGGGGTGACCGCCTTACTCGAAGTTTTGACCTTGGCCAACTCGGTATTGATGTCGGCCATCAGCTTCGTGGTTTCCGCCAGGTCGCGATAGAGGCTGTCTTTCGCCGCCGAGACGGCCGACAGCTGCTGGAGTTGGTTCCGGAAATAGGCGGACGAGTCGGTGGGAATGCGCACCGCGGTGTCCGTGGTCTTGGCGCCCGGCGTATTGCAGGCCACCACGAGAAGAGCACCCAGAATCAAACGATTGAATCGCATACGTATCCTCCGTAACAGGGTCGATCCGACGCCCTCGACAGGCCGTTCTTCCGGTAGTCCAATGTTTGGGATAGCGCCGAAAACTAATTGCATTGCTGTTGATTTCACACCTAAGACGTCGGTGGCTGGAGCTGTTGCACACACGACACGCTTTCGGCGAGCCGCAGGGCCCGTCACCCGAAGCGAAAATGCGTGTAAATTCCGACCATGCCTATAGATACCTTCCACCCCACCGTTTCCCCGGGAAACCATCGCTGGCTTCCGCAAATCAACTTCCCGGATGTGGAGCGATTCCTTGGGGGGCCGGGTAGCCGGATTGCGGAGGCCCTGCGGGTGGTGCGGATAGCTTCGGAGTTCATTCGGGGATTTCGAAACCTCCACTTCGTTGGACCCTGTGTCACCGTCTTCGGCTCCGCGCGCTTCCGGGAAAACCATCCTTACTACACCCTCGCACGGGAGGTCGGGCGGAGGATCGCCCAACTCAACCTGACCGTTATGACCGGAGGAGGTCCCGGGATAATGGAGGCCGCCAACCGTGGCGCCAAAGAAGCCGGCGGGATGTCCATCGGATGCAACATCAGACTCCCGGTCGAGCAAGCCCCCAACCCCTTCCTGGACCGCTGGATCACGTTCCGGTACTTCTTTGTTCGGAAGGTGATGCTGGTCAAATACAGCTACGCGTTCATTGTGATGCCCGGCGGGTACGGGACGCTCGACGAACTCTATGAGGCACTCACCCTAGTGCAGACTAAGAAGATTGGTCCTTTCCCCGTAGTGCTGATGGGAAAGGACTACTGGCAGCCGATGGTGGATTTCGTCTCCGGAACTCTCGTGCGGCAGGGGACGATCGGACCGGAGGACCCAAAGCTCTTCATTCTCACCGATTCGGTTGACGAAGCGATGTCAGCGATCGAGCAAGCTCTGGTCACGCACCAAGCAGAAATCATTCGACGGCCCCGAAGGCTCCGGATGCTCGGCGAGAAATAGGCGGGGGAACTCTCCCCCTCCACGTCACGTTACAGACGCAGACCACAGGACCACCGGCAATTCAACAACCAGGGGCACACATGCGCGACTACTACCTCGAGAAGAGCCTCCCTGAGGCTCACCTCCCTGAGCACAAAATCCCGCGGGTCCTCGTTGGTCAAACGGCGGTGGTCACTGGGGCCAACTCCGGAATTGGCAAGTCCGTGGCTATCGCGTTGGGTGCGGCGGGAGCCGACGTTGCCGTCAACTACGTCACCCGGCCCGAGGAGGCTGAGCTGGTCGTCAAGGAAATCCAGGCGGGGGGAAGCCGAGCCATTGCGGTGCCGGCCGATGTGAGCAGGGAAGATGAGGTCCAGTCGATGTTCGCGAGCGTGATCAAGGAATTTGGCACCGTCGACATTTTGGTGAGCAATGCGGGGATCCAGAAGGATGCGAAATTTCACGAAATGACGGTGGATCAGTGGGACGCTGTCATTGGGGTGAACCTTCGGGGACAGTTTTTGTGCGCCCGTGAGGCCGTGCGCGAATTTCGGCGCCGCGGTGTGCGGCGCGAGGTGTCGGTGGCCGCCGGCAAGATCATCTGTATGAGTTCGGTGCATGAAGTCATCCCTTGGGCCGGACACGTGAACTACGCGGCCTCCAAGGGCGGTGTAATGCTGATGATGAAGAGCCTCGCCCAGGAAGTCGCCGAACAACGCATTCGGGTCAATAGCATCGCGCCCGGCGCCATCCGGACCCCGATCAATCATGATGCCTGGTCGACCCGCGACGCCTACAACGACCTCATGCGGCTCATTCCATACAAGCGGATTGGTGAGCCGAATGAAATTGGCCGCGCCGCCGTCTGGCTCGCTTCGGACGATTCAGACTATGTCGTAGGCACCACCCTGTTCATTGATGGGGGGATGACCTTGTATCCTGGATTCGAGACCGGCGGCTGAGGAGGCAACTTCCTCGCTAGCTCGAGATCTTGGATTCGACGATCCGGAGAATATCCTGTTCCATTTGGCCGGCCGACTGCTCCAAGGCGCGGGCCTCGTCCCGCAACTGTTTGCCGCGTGCGGAATCTTTGAGCCCGGCGACGTTGGTTCGGGTATTGAGACACGCGCCCAGGACCGCGGCGCGCGCGCACAACGCACCGACGCCGGCATCGGAGGCCGAGGCCGGATTGCCCTGGTCCGCCATCGCGCGGATGATCGGAAAGGATTCGGACGCGAGGCGCGCGACTCGTAGCGGCACCTCGGCGGCATTCAGGGTGGCGGCCTGGACGGCCGCATTCCGTGCCTGCTTCTCTTCCTCGGTCGATCTTGGTAGGCCCAGCGCGGCGAGCACCTGCTCGAATGCATGGGTGTCTTCGTCGACGAGCGCCAAGAGCTGCTTTTGAATCGCGCGCCCGTGCTCCGCCACCCGGGAGAACTCTTCCCACCGAGGATCCCACCCGCGCTTATGGGCCGAGAGGTTGGCGACCATAGTGCCGAGGGACACGCCCAGTGCGCCGACATAGGCGGAGACGGAGCCGCCGCCTGGCGCCGGTGATTCTGACGCCGTCTCGTCGGCGAACCCTACCAGCGTCATGGCCGCGAGGCGTCCAGGCAGGCCATACGCCATCCGGTATTCGATGATGCGTTCGCCGGGGTTGAAGGGAGCCAGCTCATCTAGGCCCATCGACTTCACCGCGATGTGGATCAAGTCCGCATCGCTCACCCCCAACGAGCGTTGTTGCTTCGCGAGATAATGTCGTCCGGCGTCCAGCATGGCTTGCAGGGGTATGAGCCCGACGAGCTCGGCCCCCGTTACCCGGAGTCCGCGAGATTCGGCCTTTCGACAGACCTCGTCAAAAGCCACGTGTACGGGTGTGACCGTCAGGTCGGTGAGGTTCATCGATACCTGGGCGATACCATACTCTCGGATGAACCAGCCGATAGCTTTCACGGCTTTGAGGCTGCCCGGAATGTTGGTTGGTTGGCCGGTTTCATCGGTCGAAATCTTCCCGGTCAGAGGGTCGCCCAAGCGCTTGGGCCGGCCGGCTTCGCGGACGTCAAACGCCACCGCGTTCGCCCGACGCGTGGAGGTTGTATTCAAGTTGATGTTGAAGGCGACGAGGAAATCTCGGGCGCCGATCACGGTGGCGCCGGTCCGCGCGGGGAACTCGCTCGGGCCGAAATCAGGTTTCCACTCCGACAGCTTGATTTTCTTGAAAAAGCCTTCGTACTCCCCGGACCGGATGATCGACAGATTTTTCCGGGTCGGGTTGCGTTGTGCCGCCTCATACAGGTACACCGGAATGCCAAGCTCTTTCCCCACCCGCGCGCCAAGCTGCTGGGCGAATGTGGCGGCCTCTTCCATGGTGACACCTGAAATCGGGACGATCGGGCATACATCCGTTGCCCCCATCCGCGGGTGCTCGCCGTGGTGCTTGCTCATATCGATCAGCTGCGCCGCTCGGGCGATCGCCCGGAACGCGGCCTCGACGACGACCTCTGGCGTTCCCGCCATCGTCACCACGGTTCGATTTGTCGCCTGCCCCGGATCGACGTTGAGGAGGGTGACGCCGTCGACGGCTTGGATCGTTTCGGTGATCTGCCGGATCACGGCGGGGTCACGGCCCTCGCTGAAGTTAGGAACACATTCGACCAGTCGGGGCATAGTGAGGGGGGTGGAGGTTTGGGGAGCGAATGCGCGTCCACACCACGGGGACGCCGGAAATGAAGGAGTAAGGCGAGACCTCGGAGAAGTGAAGGGGAAGACCGGGCGGAGGCCGCTAAGCCAGGGCAGGGGCCTCCGCCAGAAACACTTCCAACTCGCGGAGTGCCGCGGCGTGGGCCTCCGATTCGCGCTCAAAGTTCGCGGAGAGGATGCCAAGCTCGACGCTCGCGCTGCCCGCCGAGGTCATGGCGCGCTGGTTCGCTTTCGCGAGCGTGGCGAGAGCTTCGAGTTGTTGGTGGACCAGCGCATCGCGCGTCTTTTCGGTTGTGGCGATCATCTCCGCGAGGCGAAGATTGTCGCTCGAAGTCGCCGGTAGCCGGTCGCGATGGCGTTCCAGGCTAAGGAGGTGATCATCGAGCTCCGCAATGTCTTCCGCGCTGTCGCAGGCCGTTCCGAGCAAACCTTCGAGCTGCACCTGGGCTTCGCTCGCGCCCAATCTCGTGAGCTGGGTGTGAAGTCGCGTGCCGGTCCGGACGAAATCAGCGAGCAAGTGACGGGCGGCATGGGATGGAAGCCGGGTCATTGTCTGGAGAATCCGATGTTCGACGGCGGGCGGTATCGTTCGTGGACGGCGATGGGGTGCGATGGCTGGGCGCCGTACGGCGCGAATGCCGAGGAGTAGCCAGAGCGCGACCAGCAGCGGGGTGATGGGCGTCAACGCCGGAACCACCTCACCTGCGCTCCACCCCATCAGCAACATGAGCACGAGCGCTCCATAATAGCGGAGCGGGACGGCACGCCACGCATGGCGTTCCGGCAGCAACGTGGCTGGAATTCCTCGGGCGAGGAGATGTTTGAGCACCGTCCCGACCGCGTCGGAGTGAACGCGGAGCAGGGGTTGTTCTCCCTCGACCACGGCGGTCAGATCGGCACCGGGTGCATGGGGTCCGACGACATTTCGAACGGCGGTGTGCAGGTCATCCCGGGCGCGCTGGCTCGTGGGCCGACCGAGCATGATCATCGCGTCGCCGCGGGTCGGCTCACCGCCGCCGCAACTCGGGCAGATCACGAGCCCCAGAGGATCGGGTCCTCCGCAAAGCACGCACTCCGCGAGGTCAGCGCCCAGGTCGGCGGTCGAGAGCCGCAGGCTTGTGTCGTCTGACGCCAGCGCTTCCAACATCCCACCTGCCGTGGGAAACCGTCGCCCGGGAGCGGCCGCCGTCGCGCGGGCGACAAGGGCATCGATCGCGGGCGGGATGGCCGGGCGCAGATCTCGGGGATGATATCCGTCGGGCAAGGCGGGCGGAGGGAGGTGAGGTGACAGGCGATCGGGTAGCCGTCCGACCAGGGCGAAGTACAATGTCATGCCGAGGGCGTATACGTCGGCGCGTGCGTCGGCTCGATGCCCGGCGAGGACCTCGGGCGCGGAGTAGGCGAGGGTCCCGACCAAGCCGCCCGTTTGCGTCATGGTCACTTGACCCTCGATACGGGCGGCGCCGAAGTCGGTGAGGCGGGCTCGTCCGTCAGGTGCAAGAATGATGTTTTGGGGTTTCACGTCACGGTGGAGCACCCCGTGACGATGCGCAAACGCCAGAGCGTCGGCGATGGCACGTCCGAGCTGAATCGCGTCGGTGAGGGGCAGTGGCCCGCGATCCTGAACCCGGACGGCCAGGTCCGGGCCCGGGATCAAATCCATGATGATGAAGCTCCAAGCGCCTTCTTCCAAAAAATCGTGAATGCCGACGATGTGTTCATGATTGAGCCCGCGCACCGCTTGAACTTCGCGCCGCATGCGCTCGCGGGCCGTGTTGCCCAGGGTGGGCGGAGGCACCAGTAATTTGACGGCGACTTCGGTGCCGAGAGAACGGTCCAGCGCCGCGTACACCACCGAATACCCGCCGCGACCAACCTCACGCCGGATTTCGTAGCGGCCTTTCAGGACCTCGCCAATGCTGAGGTACGGTGAGGGGTTCATCGGTGTTCGATGCGCGCGAGCACTGTCATCGCGTTGCTGCGCCAACCGTCGTGTGCCTGGTACAGATCCAGGAACCGGTGCAGGTGCGCCTGAGCGATTTCGGGCTGGCCCAGGGCGTATTCCGACATGCCCGCGTGGTACTGGGCCATGTAGTTCTGGGGCCAGAAATCCAACACTAACTCCATCATCGGTCCCGCCGCACGATCGTCCCCAGCGTCGGCGACCGGGTGCCCCACTTCGAAGACGACCGAGGCCGCCGTGCCGCGGTCTCCCGGATTCAACGCTTGGATAACCGCCCGGGCCGAATCAATCTTGCCCGCGATCGCCAGGCACGCCGCACGGAACCCTTGGCCATCGCGCGTGCTGGGGGCGGGCGCTTGGCGGAGACGATTCTCCACCTCGACCATATTGCAAAAGGGTTTGGTTTGTTGGAACCACTCAAAACCGGAGGTGGTCCGCGGCGGCGCGACGGCGTGGGGCGGTTTTTGACCTGGCGCGGCTGAGGCCGCTGGGGCAACGGTCAGACGGGGAGTCGGCTTGGTCAGGATGACATACGCGCAGATCGCCGCGTACCCGAGCCCAGCGATGTACAGCCGTTTGATCATACCCCCTCCGAACCTGGTAGACTTTCCTGGCCTCTCGCGGAGATGCTCATGGGTCCAGGAATGACACGCCTGAGAAAAGACAAGCAACCAACATGCCTCCCCTGGCGTGTGCAGTAAGTGATTGTTTGTGAAGGGGTTGACATTTATTTGAGAGGTGATCGAACCGAGCGCGACCGGGCAGAATCAGAGGGCCCGGCCTGGTGCCCCAGAGACCAAGATTGCACTTGACAGACGGCCGGAGCGAGGGCCTATTTCGGCACACCTATCTCATTCTGTGCCATGCTCATATCTCTCGGCTACCGTTCTCGTGCTACCAGTTTTTTGGGCGAGCTGAGGGTTTCCAAGTTGATGTAGAACACCACCGGCCAATGACACCTCCACTACTGACTCATTCACGAGGTTAGCCGCATGAGCGTTCGGATCTGGAAGAGCGTGTTAGCCGTTATGCTGGGGCTTGGACTGGCAGCACCGTTGGCGGCACAGACTGGCTCGATCGCGGGGAAGGTGACGGACGCGGAGTCGAAAGCACCGTTGCCCGGCTCCATGATCCAGGTGTTCACGGGAACCGCCGTGGTTGCCCGCGCGACCTCCGGTTCTGATGGCGCCTATCGGATCGCCTCCATTGCGCCTGGTACCTACCTGGTCCTCATCAGCAGCATCGGGTATGCCCCGGCGCGCATGCCTGGGGTCTCGGTGACCGCAGGTTCGCCCACCACGGTCGACGCGAACCTGGCACCGCAGGCCGCCCAGCTGAATGAGGTGGTGGTGACCGCATCCAGAGCGCCTGAGAAGGTGATCGATGCGCCCGCCTCGGTTGGTGTCGTTTCGGCGGTGGAGGTGGCTGAGCGTCCGGCCCTCTCCGTAACGGACCACCTCCGGGGGCTTCCGGGCGTCGACATCTCCCAGGGCGGCCTCTTGCAATCGAACGTAGTGGCGCGGGGGTTCAATAACGCCTTTTCCGGGGCCCTGTTGACGCTCACTGACAATCGCTTCGCCTCGGTGCCCTCCCTTCGGGTGAACGTGCCTGCGTTCTTTCCAACCACGAACGAAGACATCGACCATATCGAGTTCGTCCTCGGCCCCGGAGCGGCGTTGTATGGCCCCAACTCGGCGAATGGCGTGTTGAACATCATCACCAAGTCGCCGTTCAATTCCACTGGGACCATCCTCTCGCTGGAAGGTGGCTATCGCGGGGGCTCGTTCGCCGGTGGCCAGACTTTTCCCTTCACCAGCACCGGCAAGGCCGACGATGCGTCGGGCCTTTTGCACGCGAGCTTCCGGCACGCGGGTACTATCGGCGACAAACTGGCGTACAAGATTTCGGGTGACTACGTCAGCGGCACCGACTGGAGGTACGTCGATCCAGGCGAACCGACCTCGCTGATCGACGCGAACAACAACTGCGTACTCGGGCAGGCCAGCACGTGCAAACATATCTGCGCCGTGGATACGTGCCGGGACTACAACCTCAAGAAGTGGGGCGGTGAGGCGCGGCTCGACTATCGCCCGAACGAAAATACGGAAGCCATCCTGAGCTACGGCCGGACGACCGCGAACAATTTGATTGAGCTCACCGGTATCGGCGCCAGTCAAGCGCGGGACTGGACTTATCAGACGTTGCAGGGCCGGTTCCACCACAAGAGGCTGTTCCTTCAGGCCTTCGGAAATTTCAGCGACGCCGGCGAGACCTTTCTGCTGCGGTCCGGCAATCCAATCACCGATAGGTCCCGCCTCTTCGCGGCGCAGTTCCAGCATGGCTTCGATCTCGGGAAGAACGAGTCCATTCTCTATGGCGCCGATTACATCTTTACTAATCCAATCACCGAGGGCAGCATCAACGGCCGGAACGAGAACGACGACCAGATCAAAGAGATCGGCGGCTACGTCCATTCGCTGACCCGGCTCTCACCGAACTGGGAGGTCTTGGGCGCCATACGAGTCGACAAGAACAACCGATTGGACAAAGCGGTGTTCTCGCCCCGTGCGGCGCTGGTGTTCAAGCCGGATGAGAATCAGAATGTTCGATTCACCTACAACCGAGCGTTCGAAACGCCGGACAACACCGATTTGTTCCTCGACCTTGTGGCGGGGCACGCGGGGCCGTACACGGTTCGGGCGCTAGGAGTTCCGCACACCGGATTCCAATTCCGTGGCTCGGGCGATGGGATAACGGATCCAGGCTGCCCGGCGGGCGGGGTGGACAATCTCTGCATGCGATCGCCGTTCGCCCCACAACTCGGCCTGTTACCCGCGAATGCCGCCATCCTTTGGCAAGTGGCGGTCGGCGCGGTCGCGCGAGGCCTTCCGCCGCCACTCGCGACGGCATTGGCCGCGATCCCCGCGCCCACGAACCAAGTCGGAACTCAGCTCCGTCGTTTGAATCCGACCAGTGGCAAGTTCGAGGACATTCTCGGGACCGATGTCCGGGACATCAACGCATTGAAGCCGACCATCACGAACAGTCTCGAGTTGGGCTACAAGGCCATTTTCGGCGGGAAGGCTCGGTTGTCGATTGACCTGTGGTACGAGCGAAAGGACAACTTCATCGGGCCGCTCCTGGTCGAAACCCCCAACGTATTCCTCGATCGGGCCAGCACGATTGCGTATCTTTCGAACTTCCTTCCGGCCTCGATTGCTGGGGCGGTTGGCACGGCCATGGCAGGGCTGCCTGGGTCCACCAGTGCGGCAACGACGGGCGTGCCGCTTGGTACGGTGGTGCCCCACAACAGCACGTTGACCAACGCGTCGGACATCGTTCTGACGTACCGGAATTTCGGTCAGGTGGATCTCTTTGGTACCGATTTCGCCTTGGACTACATCATCAACAATCACTTCTCCGTCGCGGGAACCGTGTCGCTCGTCAACAAGGATTTCTTTCCCGCCTCGGTTGTGGCCTTGAATTCGGGATCGAGCGGTGGGGTGTCCGATATCGCGCTCAACGCCGCAAAAGGTAAAGGGACTCTTACGGGCCGGTATCGAGATGACCCAAATGGATGGAGCTTCGAGCTGCGATTCCGGGCGGTGCGAGGGTTTCCGATCAACTCGGGGGTCTACGCCACCGACCTCAACGCGGACGGCTCCCGGCAGTCGACCCCCGATTACGGCGTGTTCGATGCCAATTTTTCGTGGCGTCTCCCATTCGGGGATCGCCGATTGATGTTGGGGCTGAGCGGCACGAACCTGCTCAACCATGCCTATCAGACCTTCGTTGGAGTGCCTATGCTGGGCCGCTTCATCACAACGCGCTTGCAGTACGCGTTCTAGAAGCGGTTTGAGTCGGGGCCGTCTGATCTGCATTTGCGCCGATCGGATCGGAGACCGGGCCGGTCGCGGTTCGCCACGGCAGGCCCTGATTGCGCCGTACGCCTCACACGGCAACAACCGGGCGTTCACCGGGTGCGCGGCTCGCATGCGGACGACCACACGTTTTGGGGGAGAGTGTTGGTGGAGCGCTTATGGACCCAGACCGTCGATCAGGACCCCGAACGGTCGCTCACGGCGACGCTGTCGGCGCGCCGGACGGAATCTGCTTCGGCCGGGAGGACTCGTCGCACGCCGCGCCACCAAGTCTGTCGGGCCTGGCTCAACTGGCTCTCGATGATGCCTTTTCGGCGATTGCTGGCGTGGACGTACTTTCCTTCACCCACGTAAATCCCGATATGGGTGACCCGCTTGCCCCGACCAAAAAATAGGAGGTCGCCAGGAAGGATTTGAGTGGTGTCCTTCGGGATTTCGATTCCAAGGCGTGCCTGCTGCGCAGCGGTACGGGGAAGCCGGACATCGAACAGGGACATGACCCATTGCACCAGGCCGCTGCAGTCGAACGCTTTCCCCGGTGACGTCGCCCCTAACCGGTATCTCAGCCCCACCTGTGATCGAGCGAGCCTCACCACCGAGTCCCGACCATTGAGAATCGTTCGGCTGAATGCCTCAAACGGCTTGGGGGAACTGTACGCGGCGGCGCTGTCCTGCGCGTGGGTCGCTGCGGCCAAACCCAAAACCATCCCAAACGTAGGTAGGAGGGTGCGTCTCCAGATGGGAGATCTTCGGGAAGAGGCCGGCGGTAGCATTTTGACATTATCGCCCCATCGCGGCCTGATGTCCATCCTGAGATTGAGTTTTGGACGTTTCATGGTGGAACCGATCGGAGACGGCTCGCGCCGAAACCCTAAGCTAGATTTCGGGGCACTCACACTATCTCTGATGGTCCTCCACGTTTTCGGGAATTCATGAACGACCTCGATGCTCGGTCGAAGGGAACCGGGACCACGCTCCAGTACACCGCACCGTTCGTCGTGTTCCTTCTGTTTCTTGCGTTGGGGCCTTCCCTCATTCGCTCGCCGATTGCCTTGGGAGTGGCGTGGGTCGCCGGCGTCGGCGGCGTCATTTGGATTTTCTCCCGTTCCGTTCTTCCGCGGGTTGCGCCTTTTTGGCTTCAAAGCATTGGGGTGGGGCTGGTGGTTTTGGGCGTCTGGATTGCGCCGGATTTCCTGATCGCGGGGTATCGATCGTCCGCGCTCTTCCAAAATCCGCTGTTGGGAACGGTCCAGAGTTCGGTGCCGGTGGAAATGCGTCACGCGCCGTTGTGGTTGACCCTTCGATTTCTGCGCGCCGTTCTCATCGTCCCGATCGCGGAAGAGTTGTTCTGGCGTGGATGGTTGCCGCGGTGGATGGTGGATATGGATGTGAGTCGAGTGCCTCTCGGTTTTTTCCGGCCGATCACATTTGTGGCCACTGCGGTGCTCTTTGCGAGCGAGCATGGCTCCTTTTGGGAAGTTGGGCTCCTCGCGGGGCTGGTTTACAATTGGTACCTGCAAAAGACCCGAAGCCTCGGCGACTTGATGATTGCCCACGCCACGACGAATGCGGGTTTGGCGGTGCTGGCATTGTGGCGGGGGCATTGGGAATATTGGTGAGTTGCGCGCCCGCATCATACCTCGAGGCCCGTGCGGAACCCTCGGGTGAATGGTATACTTGGGCCCGGATCGAAGGTGACGCGGATCGACCCCGACCTCCTCTTGGCGTCCTCAAATGCTGGTGTAAGCGCCGCGGTGGTGTGCCGTGTGGATTCGCGTCCTTTGTGCGTTTCGCCTGACTAGAGGAAGGCATGCTGAAGACCACGCCGTTCCACCCGCGTACCGCGGCTTTGATGGAAGCTCACGCCTGGAGGCGCTGGGCCGGTTATGCGGTCGCCAGCGGGTATGAGATGAGCCACGACCGGGAATACGCGGCGATTCGGAACGCCGCGGCGCTCATCGACGTGTCCCCGCTGTACAAATATGCGATCACTGGTCCGGACGCCGAGCGATTGCTGGACCGGATGGTGACGCGCGACGTCACGAAGTGCAAGCTCAATCAAGTGATGTACACGCCCTGGTGTGATGCGCATGGGAAAGTGGTCGACGATGGGACGATCTCGCGGTTAGAAGAGCAGTCATTCCGACTGACGTCCGCGGAACCGAACCTGCGATGGCTCCATCAGAACGCCGCGGGGCTGAACGTGCAGATCCGCGACGTCTCCGCGACCATCGCCGCGCTTTCACTCCAGGGTCCATTGTCGCGCTCCATCCTCGAGCGCGCCGCGAATGCGGACATCGCGCACCTCAAATATTTCCGATTGGTCCAGACCACCATTGATGGAGTCCCGGTCACCATTTCCCGAACCGGCTATACCGGCGATCTCGGCTACGAATTATGGGCGGATGCCGGCCAGGCCCTGCCGCTCTGGGACGCGTTGGTCCGTCACGGGAAGCCGTATGGCATTGCGCCCGCCGGCATCTGGGCGCTGGATTTGGCCCGGGTGGAAGCCGGCCTGATCATGCTCGATGTGGACTATGTGTCCGCGCATCATGCGGTCATCGAGGACCAGAAGTCGTCCCCGTTGGAGCTGGGTCTCGAGTGGACCGTCAGCTTCGACAAAGGACCCTACGTCGGCAAGCGGGCGTTGCTCAAAGAACGCGGCGGGGATCCCGCCTGGCGGTTTGTCGGAATCGATATCGACTGGGACTCCTTGGAGCGTCTCTACAACACAATGGGACTGGCGCCACAGTTGCCGACGACCGCGTGGCGAACCAGTACCCCGCTCTACGTGGGCGACATGCAAGTGGGTTACGCGTCCAGCGGCTGTTGGTCACCGTTGCTCAAGAAGTACCTTGCGCTCGCCCATGTACAGGCTCCGCACTTCCGGAACGGCACCGCCCTGAGCATGGAAGTCACGGTCGAACATCGACGAAAGCGTGCGTTGGGCCACGTAACGCCGACCCCGTTTTTCAACCCCGACCGGAAGCGAGCGTAGGAGGAACCATGGCAAATGCCTACGACGCGATCGTCATCGGTGGAGGGCACAACGGTTTGGTGAATGCGGCCTACTTGGCGCGAGCCGGAAAGCGGGTGCTGGTGCTCGAGCGACGTCACCTTCTCGGTGGTGCCGCGGTCACGGAAGAGATCTACCCGGGGTTCAAGTTCTCGGTCTTCTCCTACGTCGTGAGCCTGCTCCGACCGGAAATCATTCGAGACCTCGAGCTCCCCCGTCACGGGCTCCACATCCTGCCGCTCGAGAGCACGATTACGCCGCTGGACAATGGGGACTATCTCGGATCGTGGGGCGATCACGACAAGAACCGCCAAGAGTTGTACCGCCACTCCCCGCGCGACGCGGAGGCCTATGACCTTTTCGGGCGACTCATGCAGCACATGGCGATGGCCGTCAAGCCGATTCTCGGGATGATTCCGCCGGATCCCACATCGCTCAGTCCCCGGGACCTGCTCGGACTGCTGAAAGTGGGCAAGCACTTTCAAAGCTTGGGGGCCGAAAGATTCCACGCGCTGTTCAAGCTGATGACCATGAGCTCCGCCGACTATCTCGATGAATGGTTCGAGTTCGACGCCCTCAAGGCAACGAAATCGGCGAGTGGAATTATCGGGACATTCCTGGGGCCGCGATCGCCCGGATCCGCCTACGTCCTCCTGCATCACTACATGGGAGAAATCGATGGGGCGTTCCGGGCGTGGGGCTTCGCGAAAGGTGGCACCGGGGCGATCAGCAACGCGATCGGGAACGCGGCGCGGGCGCTGGGTGCCACGATTCGGACCGAAGCGACGGTGGCGAAGGTGCTCATCAAACACGGCCGGACCGCTGGTGTCGTGCTCGAGAATGGTGATGAGATCCTCGCCCCGATCGTTGTCTCCGGACTGGATCCGCGCCGGACGTTCCTCGATCTCCTCGAGCCGGGGCATCTGCCGGATGAACTCGTCGACGCGGTCAAGCGGTTCAAGTTTCGGGGCTCATCCGGCAAGGTGAACCTCGCGCTCAGCGAACTCCCTAATTTCACGTGCTTGCCGGGCGAAGGTGCGCACCTCCGTGGAGCGATCTCCATCAGCCCGAGTCTCGAGTACCTCGAACGGGCGTACGACGATGCCAAGTATGGTGATTTTTCGCGCAACCCGTATATGGACATCATCATTCCATCCATGATCGATCCGGGCATGGCTCCGGCCGGCAAGCACGTGATGTCCATCTTCGTGCAGTACGCGCCGTACCACCTCACCGGTGGATGGACCGATGCCAAGCGCGAGGCGTTCGGCGACGCGGTCGTGAATACGGTGGCGAAGTATGCGCCGAACCTCCCGAAGGCGATCCTCTACCGGCAGGTCATCACGCCGTTGGACATCGAGAACATCACGGGCCTGACCGAGGGCAACATCTTCCAAGGGGAACTTGCCCTGCACCAACTCTTTTTTCTGCGGCCCGCCTCCGCCTGGGCGAAATACCGGACCCCGGTGCGGGGCTATTACCAGTGTGGGGCTGGAACGCACCCGGGCGGTGGCATCATGGGCGCGTCGGGTCGTTTGGCGGCGCTCGAAATCTTGGGCCACGCCTGATGCGAACGGAAACGATCATGGCACCCACGTTTGATACGATAGTGATTGGGGCCGGTGTCAACGGGCTCGTGGCGGCGGCGACCCTGGCCAAAGCGGGCCAACGGGTGCTGGTGGCGGAGCAACGGGCACTCGCCGGCGGAACCGCGGCGTCCAACGAATTTGCGCCGGGGTTCCGCGCCGACCTCCTCCACGATGTGGGTGCGATCCAGGCCCTGATCGCTCAGGAACTCGAATTCAGCGGGCTGGGACTCCACGAGGTACGGGCCGATCCGCTCGTGGTGACACCCGATGGCACCGGAAAATTTCTCTTCCTCTCCCGCGACATCGCCAAGTCCGCCGAGGCGATCCGCAAGTTTTCCTCCAAGGATGCCGAGCGCTGGCCGGCCTTTGTGGCGCGAATGCACCGGCTGGCGGGGTTTCTCGACGTGCTCTATTCGGCGCCGGCGCCAGACTTGCTCGCCAGTTCGGTCCGTGAGCTTTTGCCGCTGCTCAAGGTCGGCCGCAAGCTCCGGGGGCTCGGCAAGACCGACATGATCGAGCTACTCCGAACCCTTCCGATGTCCGTCAGTGAGTTGCTGGACGACTGGTTCGAGAGCGATGTGCTCAAGGGTACGCTGGGGGCGCAAGGCATCGCGCACATCACCCAGGGACCGCGCAGCGGCGGGACGGCGTTCGTGTTTCTGCACAATCACGTTGGAAACGACGCTGGGGCCTTCCGAGGTCGGACCCGGATGAAGGGAGGGGTCCAGAGCCTTTCCAGCGCCCTGGTGAATCTCGCCAAAGGACTCGGGGTGCAACTGCGGACCGACGCGGCCGTCTCTCGGATTCTAGTGCGGCACGAACGGGCCGTCGGCATCGCGCTCCGTTCGGGGGAAGAGATCACCGCGAGTACCGTGTTGTCCGCCGTCGATCCGCGGCGAACGTTGTGTGACCTCGTCGATGCCTCCGAATTCGAGCCGGAGTTTCTCCAGGCCGTTCGCAACATCAAATTCCGAGGCTCGGTCGCCAAGGTACATCTGGCGCTCGACCGGCTCCCCGCGTTTACGGGGCTTTCGAACGACGGAGCGGAGTTGGGTGGAGTATTCTCCGTGAGTCCGTCATTGGACTACCTCGAGCGGGCGTACGATCACGTGAAGTATGGCCGGGTCTCGACCGCGCCCTGGCTTGAGGTAATGGTCCCTTCGCTCGTTGATCCATCATTCGCACCGGCGGGCAAACATGTCATGTCCATCCAGGTGCAGTACGTCCCTTATCGACTTCGAGGCGGGACTTGGGATGCCGCACGTTCCGCATCGTTGGGCGATGCTGTTGTGGCCCTGCTCGCGCAATACGCTCCCGACCTCCCCAACGTCGTGCGGCACCGTGAAGTCATCACGCCGAGCGATCTCGAGCAGAAATACGGCCTCACCGAAGGTTCGCTGAATCATGGCGAGCTGACGCTCGACCAGATTCTCTTCATGCGGCCGATCCCGGGCTCGGCGCGGTATCGGATGCCGCTCGACGGACTCTACCTCGGCGGGTCGGGAGCCCATCCCGGTGGAGGAATCGCGGGAACGCCAGGCTATTTGGCCGCCCGCCAGATCATGGCGGATCGGAAGCGCGCATAGGATAGAGCGGAGGACGCATGACGTTCGTCAAAACGGTCGAGTCATATCATCAAGGGGCGCGGACGATGCCCCGCGAGTTCTACACCTCGCCGGCCATCCATGCCGAAGAGGTGGAGCGGATCTTCACCAAGTCCTGGCACTGCGTGGGCCGCGCCGAGCGTCTCGCAACGCCGGGGGACTACTTTCTGCAAACCATCGCGGGCGAGAGCCTGATCATGTTGCGCGATCGGCATCATGTGATTCATGCCTATTACAACGTGTGCCGGCATCGGGGCACGCGGATGTGTGACAAAAGCGAAGGGCATTTTTCTGAAACGATTCAGTGCCCCTATCACGCGTGGACCTGGACCACCGATGGCCGTCTCATTGGCGCCCCGCACATGAACGAGATCGAGGGCTTCGATAAGAGCGACTACCCCCTCCACCAAGCCGCCGTCCACGAGTGGGAAGGATTTCTCTTCGTGAGCCTGGCGCCGGAGCCGGAGCCGTTTGCGCGGGCGTTCGCTCCCCTGCTGAATCGCTTTGACCGCTTCGAGTTGGCCTCTCTCAAAGCCGGCAAGCGGATCCGTTACGAAGCAGCGGCGAACTGGAAGTTGGTGTTCCAGAACTTTTCGGAATGTCTCCACTGTCCGATGATTCACCCCCAGCTCGCCAGTAAAATGCCGTATCTGAGCGGCGAGAACGACCTGACGGAAGGTCCATTCTTGGGCGGGTACATGGTGATCGGAGCACCGAATGAGAGCTTGACGGTGACCGGGCGCTCCTGTGGGCTTCCGGTCGGCCAGATCCCGGAGAGCGATCGTCAGCGGGCCTACTACTACTCCATCATGCCCAACTTGCTCCTGAGCTTTCATCCCGACTACGTGAACTACTATATGGTGTGGCCCGATGGCCCACGGCGGACGATTATCGAGACAGAATGGCTGTTCAATCCGACCTCGTTCGGCCGGGCCGACTTCAATCCCGATGATGCGATCAATTTTTGGGACACCACCAATCGTCAAGACTGGCGCATTTCCGAGTTGAGCCAAGCCGGGATCGAATCGCGGGTCTACGCGCCGGGGCCGTATTCGCCTCGAGAGAGCGTGCCCGCGGCGTGGGATCGCGCGTATCGGGCCATCATGGGCCGGTAGGTTTCGAGATTCTCGCTCGGCATCAATCGTACCGTCGCCCCACGGACCCACCGATCATGGTGGGCCCGCGTTGTCAGTTCGGTTCATCGGCAACTTACCTCTCACCCTAGGATGGATTCCCCATGCGATTGGCTTCACCTCTCCTCGGTGCCCTCGCGGCGAGCAGTCTATGTGCGACGATCCTGCAGGCGCAGGCTCCGTCGAAACAGTACCTCATCGGGAATTTCGAGCGGCAAAAAGGCGTCGTGATCAAGTACGTCGATGCGATGCCAGACTCAGGACTGGCATTTCATCCCACTCCCGGGGTTCGGACGTTCGCGCAACAGATCGAACACATCATTCAGGCCTTCGCGTTCGTGGGGACTGGGATTGTCACCGCGGGGGCCAAACCGCCAGAGCTCGGCGATCCTGCCGTATATCTGAAGAACAAGGCGGCGCTCAAGGAGTTCGTCGCCAAGGGTTTCGACTATGCGATCGGGATGGTCAACAAGATGTCCGCCGCGGACTACGAAGCCACGGTCGAGCAGTTTCAGCTCAAACGGACCCGTTGGCAGTGGTTCCTCGGACTCCAGGACCATGCTACCTGGACCCTCGGTCAGACCATTCCGTATCTGCGGCTTAACGGGGTCACGCCACCGCAGTACTTGCCGTTCTGATGCGCGGCCGCGTTTCCCTTGTTGGCCTTCTCATCCTGGGCGCTCTGTGCGGGCGCCCCGGATCGGCCGTCGGCCAGACCTCGAATCGCCCCTTTGGCACCCTGCGCGAGCAGGCCGCCACGCAGCAGCGTTGGCTCGAGCAGCGCATGGAGGCCTACCTCCCGGCGTTGATGCGCAAATACGGGATCGACCTGTGGGTGCTCCCAATGCGCGAGTACAACGAAGATCCGGTGTTCGGCTCCATCGTATCCCCCACCACTTTCTCGGCCCGCCGCCGCACTATTTACGTTTTCTTCGATCGGGGCCCCAGCGAAGGGGTCGAACGGATCGCCCTGGGTGGAACGTCTCAGGGTGGGGTCTTTGCAGCGGTTCGCAGTACCAAGGCGGTGGCCCCTACCGTCGGTGGGCGCTCGGCGGAGTTGTGGGGGGACGAGCAGTGGCAGGTATTGAAGCAGGTCATCGAAGAGCGGAACCCGAGGGTCATCGGGATCGACCGGTCGCGCGTCTTTGCGTTCGCGGATGGACTTTCTTCGGGGGAGCTGGAGGGGATGAGTGAGGCTTTGGGATCGAAGTGGACGGCCCGATTCCGCCCTGCGGAGGGGTTGGCCGTGGATTTCATTGCTTCACGGCTCCCAGAAGAGGAGGACTTCTATCACAAGTTGCAGGACCTGGTATGGCAACTCACCCAAACCATGTTTTCGAGCAAAGTGATTGTTCCCGGAACGACACACACGAGCGATCTCGTGTGGTGGTGGCGACAACAAGTGAACGATCTCGGTCTGGGCACTTGGTTTCAGCCGTCGGTGAGTGTTCAACGGAAAGGGAAGACCGAGGAGCAGTTGGGGGAGGACCCGATCATCCAGCGAGGGGATGTCCTCTGGTGCGACGTCGGCATTACCGCTCTACGACTCAACACCGATACGCAGCACAACGCGTACGTGCTCCGCGACGGCGAATCTGACGCCCCAATCGGGATTCGGAGCGCCCTCGCTCGCGCCAACCGGCTCCAGGACATTCTCTTCGAACAAATGACCCCGGGTCGGACGGGCAACGAAATTCTTGTGGCCTCGCGGGCGAAGCTTTCCGCCGCCGGACTGGAAGGGACCCTCTATAGTCATCCGATCGGTATGCACGGCCACGGTGCGGGGCCGCTGATTGGGCTGTGGGACTATCAAGACGGAGTGCCGGGTCGAGGCGATCATCGCGTTATTCCGAATATGTGGTTCTCGGCCGAACTTCAGGTCACATCCCCGGTTCAGGAGTGGGATGGGCAGAAGGTCCGGATGGCCCAAGAGGAAGACTTCATTGTAGGAGCCGACGGAAAGCCTCGTTGGGCGCATGCTGGCGGCCGGCAGGATCGGCTCTTTCTCGTCCACTAGCCGCGGGCGGTCGGCCCCCTCAAGAAACGGCGGCAGCAACCGATACTACCCCTGGGGCAGAGTCCACCTCATCGTGCCCCTGGGAGGAGCCGGCCATGAAAATCGTCCCGAGCGCGCTCAGTTCCGCCGTCGCCCTACTCAACTCAAGCGAACGGCAAGTCGATGTGGCTGCCGGATCCATCGGACGAGACCTGCTGTCCGAGTCGAATGCCGTTGCGACGGCCGCTGATTCGGGAGTGATGCCCGTCGATCCCGGGGTCGTCTCTTCGCCCGGTCCTGACTCGGCTGATGTCGCCGACAACATGGTCGCAATGATGTTGGCCCAGCGTGCGTTTAGCGCGGCGCTCCGGGTCATGAAGACGAGCCAAGAAATGCAGGAGGAGGTCATCCGCACGGTACGCTGAGTGACCCGCTGCACCGAATATCCCCCAGAGTTGACACGCGCCATCAATCGTTTATCCTCTGAAGCCTCAGGTCTGTCCTTTTCCTGGATCCGGAGTGTCTCCGTGTCAAACGAGCCCGAATACATCCAACGCATGCGCCGGGTGCGGGAGGAGCGAGAAAAGAAATCCGCGGCCTCCGCCCCGCCCAGAGCGGATGGCGCCGATCTCAACGTGCAGGAGCGAGAGGCGCTTCGCTGGGCCCGGGAGATCGGTGGAACCGACCTTCGCTCCGTGAAGAATCTGCCAGGATCCAAGTACGCCGTGGTGTTTCGCGTGTCCAGCGCGAGTGGCACCAAATTCGTCTCGATTGAGGGCTTGCCCAACCGTGAGGCTCTGGTGGAACGAGTGAGGCCGGGGGGCAGCATGGGTGAGGAGGTCATCGGCGCCTACGAAGTGAAAGGTGGCCGCCCGGTGACCATCACGGTGGAAGATTCCGAGTTGAAGCTCGTCATGGGGTCGCCACGGCCTGGGGCGAACCCGCTGTCGCCGGCGCAGATGCTTCGGAAGGCGGCGGCCGAGGCAGCCACTATGGCCAAGACACGCACCTCGGATCGGGAGCGTGGCGGTGGCGGGGGGGGCCGTCGGTAGCACCTCGAGAGGGACGATGAAGCGGAGGCGGTGGGGCTGGAATTCCAGCCCCACTTTTTTG
>JANYKV010000031.1 GCA_025358055.1 Gemmatimonadota bacterium | reverse complement strand
CGTTGTACAGGTAGCTATAGACCTGGGCCTTGGGATCGGTGACCTTGGTGAGATTCAGACTGTCGTAGGTGTACTTGGTGTGGGTGACCGGACTCGTCGCAATCTTCACCGAATCCACCCGGTTGATGATGCTGTAATAGGTGGTCTGCGAAGGCTGCGCCACGAAGGCGCTGGGCTGCACCACCGTGCACCGCCCATAGCTATCGTACGTGAAGCTCGCTCCACGCCCCCCGGGCGCTCCTACGCCGGAGAGGTTTTGGGTCCCGGTATTGAAGTAGGTATAGCTGGTGGTGTCGGCGGTGCCATCGATTACGGTTTGGGGTCGCCCGAAGCTGTCGTAGGTGGGAAAGCTGCGGACCACCACGCCGCCGACGGTCACACTCGTAATGCGCCCGTTGGCCCCCAGCGCATAGGCCACCTGGCCGCCGAACTCTTGCGTGGAGCCCAGTTTCGGCGGCTATGGCCCGCCTGTGATCACGCAATCCGCTTGAACGCAACAGCCGCCAAGGTTCGGTCCGCCGCAAGAAGCTCGAACGTCATGCCCGACCCTTGCGAGAATTCCTCGAACGCCTTCAACTCATGCTCGGCGTTGCAGAATTCGTCGAAATAGAGCACCGTGCCAGGCAAAATACTCGGCCGGAGCGCCTGCAGCACGGTCTTGGTGGAGCTATAGAGATCGGCGTCCAAATTGACGACGAGCTGTTGATGCGGTGGCGGCACAAAGCCGGCGAGCGTGTCTTGAAACAAGCCCTTCCGGAGTTGCACCCGGGGGTCGTCGAAGTGAGGCAACTTTCCTTCCGCGCTGTAGGACCCGGCCCCTTCCACGACCAGCCAGCGTTCCGGCAGTCCGTCGAAGGTGTCGAATCCATAGAGCTGGGCGCCGGGGTCTCGGAGCAGACCACACCAGAGCCGCATCGACTCACCCTTGAAGACACCGAATTCGAGATACAGGACTCCCGACCCCTCGACCGCGTCCGCAATACGGCGAAACACCTGTTCGCGCGATGCGAGCCGAGGTGGCACGCGATAGCCGTGGGCCCGAAGCCAATGGCCCACCCAAAGGTAATTTCCGAAAGAGAAAACTTGGGCGATGGCCCGCGCCGGGAGCCGCGCGCCAATTCTCGTGAGCAGTGACTTGAATTGCGTCAGCACGGTTGGCCGCCCTGAATCACCACGGGCGAAAACCACGGACGGAGTTCATGGCGCATGCCGTCAGCTCATACGCCGGAGCTGATACCGCAATTGGTTCCACGCGCCCGGGAGCCGCTCCCGAAAGAAGGTGACGTTGCGCCGAGTGAAGAAGTAGCGGGGGCGAAGATAGATCTCTGCGTTGTACATCGACATGAGAATCCGGTGCCGGCGCCAGTTCGCGAAATTGTTCTGGACGAAGAAACGGCCGGACACGCCCAATGTCTGCACCCCGAACGGGTAAGAGAAGGCAAACAGAAGCGGCTGCGAGTTGACGATGAGGTCGGCCTCGGGGTTCCGAGGCCCGACCTCGAATGCGCCGGTGGCAAAGCGAAACCGAATCCCAACGCCAATGTCCGGCACGTCGACCGTGACCGGCTTGAGGCGGTTCAGCACCCAGCTAGGATACCGATCCTGAAGCCGGGTGACCAACTTGGCAAAGGCCTCCCTCAGGTCTTCCGCCGGGATAGTCGCCGCCGTGTCGATGGGTTGTTGCGGCAACGTTCGATAGTCCGCCTCGAACCGGGCCAGGGCCGGACCAGAATCATGGGTGACACTCGAGTCGAAGGTGTCTCCAGGATAGAGGACGGCCAGCGCTTGGCCGTGAGCCCGAAACTCTTCGTAGACTTTTCGCGGAGTGTTCGCGAACTGATTGAGGTGCTGGTTGTCGGACGAGGAGAAATACACGAAACTGGCAAAGGGAATCGAGACCTTCGCCTTGAGCGACACATGATTGGCGAGCATCTCCTGGAGCTTCGTGTGCGCCATGACCGGCACAACCTCCTGGTAGTTTTTCTGGCCGGGATATCCCGCAAACGAAAACTGGTTGGTCACCAAGTCCACCGTCTTGAGGTCCTTGAGCGCGGTACGACAAATGGCGTCGTTCACCTCGCAATCGTTCACATTGAGGAGGGTCTCGCCGTCGCATCGCACCCCGAGCATGGAGTCCATCGATCCCACCTGGTGGCAGTACACCTCCGTGCCCTTGGTAATGGGGCCAATCTGCCTGTGAGGCAACGATTGCAGGCTTTTGAAGCCGAGGCGACGAAAGGCCTCGAACATCTTGTCGGAGTTGTTGCGCTGGAAGAGCAGCTGCACGCGTTCTTTGAATTTGAGCGGCAAGGCCCGAAGGGTGGGGAGGTGGAAATGGTCGGGATGCTCATGGGACACCCAGAGAAAGGTGACCTCATCGAGTATGGACTCCCGATACGCCGGCTCCGGAAAGAGGGTCCACGAATCGTTGAAGGCCTTGCCCAGAAACCAGGGGTCGGTCAGAATCACCGCATCTCGGGTGCGGATGATGATGGATGCGTGCGAGACCAGGGTGATCTTCATACGGTGCCGGTACCCCGAATAAGGGAAGTCCCCAAATTAGGCGCGGGAGCGCTCTGGTGGAAGCACGGGGCGGAGAATCTGAACCTGGCTTCACAGGGTGGACGCCGGCCGAGATCAACCGGGCGCCTCGGTCGGAACGAGCACCAATTTCCCAACTACGCGCCGATTCAGCATTGCGGTAAGCGCCTCCGCCGCCCGGCTCAACGGATACGTCGCTGAAACGCGAGGCCGGACAATTCCCTTTTCAAGCCACGCCAGGATTTGGGTCAGGCTCGCGCGGTAGGCCTCGGGCTCCCGCTTGGTGAAATCGCCCCAGAACACCCCGATAATCGACGCGCCTTTGAGCAAAGCCAGGTTGAGCGGAATGCGCGGGATCTCCCCGCTCGCGAACCCCACGACGAGGTAGCGCCCCCGCCACGCCAGCGAGCGAATCGCCGGCTCAGCCAACGGGCCACCAACCGGGTCGTACACCACATCAACACCGCGGCCATTGGTCAGCGCCTTGATCCGCTCCCGCAAGTCTTCCGCGGCGTAGTTGATGGTCAAATCCGCGCCGGCCGCCCGGCAGGCCTCGAGCTTCTCGGCGCTGGACGCGCAGGCAATGACGCGGGCGCCAATTGCCTTGCCGATCTCGATGGCGGCGAGGCCGACTCCGCCGGCCGCCCCCAACACAAGTAGAGTCTCGCCGGTACGGAGCGAGCCTCGATCCGCCAGGGCGTGGTGACCGGTGGCGTACACCAGAATGAACGCGGCCGCCTCCGGAAAGCCGACCCCGGTCGGAATCGGGAAGACGCTCGTGGCCGCAGCCAAACATTCCTCGGCGAATCCGCCAATCTCCACCAGCGCCATGACGGGATCACCCGCTCTGACGCCGGCGACACCCTCACCCAGCCGACTGACTTCGCCGGCCACTTCCATTCCGGGAACAAAGGGGAATGGAGGTCGGAACTGATATTTCCCGGCGACCATGAGCGTATCGGGAAAGTTGACGCCGCTGGCGTGGACGGTGATGACCACCTGTCCTGGCCCTGGAGTCGGTGATGGCAGCGTTTCGACGGCGAGCGATTCGGGAGGGCCGAAGGCCCGACAAACGACGGCGTTCACGTGGAGGGCCCTGTGGGTCACGAGGTTGATGAGGGGAGTGAAGGTCGGGCGTGCGTTATTCTACTGCCGGGCGCAGGAAAGCGATACCAATCTTCCGGGAGTCCGGCTTTACCCTTGGGCCATGTCGTCCGAACGCATTCCCGTCAACCAATGGACGGATCCCCGTCACGTTCGGGGCCTCCGGGGTGAGGAAACGGCCGCGGCCTTTCTCCAATCACTCGGTTGGTACATCGAGGCGCATCGTTTCCGATTGGGCCGCCACGATGTGGACCTCATCATTCGCAAGGATCCCATCATCGCGTTCGTGGAAGTGAAGACTCGGAGCTCCCAGGCGTTCGGCGCTCCTTTGGAGGCTGTTGGTTGGAGAAAGCAGGGGGCCGTCGCGCGGGTGGCTCAAGTGTGGCGGGCCCGGTTCGGCCGGCCCTGGGACGTGTATCGGTTTGACTTGGTGGGCTTGACGGCTGATCCCGGGGGTGGGCAGGCGATCGAGCATGTGGAGGACGCGTGGCGATTGGGTGGGTGGAAGTGATGAAGGATCCTTGATCCGGCGTGGTGTCTCGAAGTGCCATCTTGTTTCGGATTAAGTTCGGTATTACATTGTTTTATGTTGATTAGTGTAGCACAATAAATCACAATATTACAAAGAAGGTACCATGGCTGTGGAAGAAGGGGTTCGCGCGGAGGGGGAGCGGCGTAAAGCGCTCACATTGGCCATTGCGCAGATCGAGAAACAGCTCGGGAAGGGGTCCATCATGCGGATGGGTGCCGACCACCCGAGAGAGCGGATTGGTGTGATCCCCACTGGCGCCATCAACCTGGATGCGGCCATTGGCATCGGTGGCATTCCCCGGGGCCGGATCACCGAGATCTACGGGCCGGAATCGTCCGGCAAAACCACCTTGACGCTCCATCTGGCCGCCAACGTGCAAAAGGCGGGAGGCGTTGCCGCCTATGTCGACGCGGAGCATGCCCTCGATATCGACTACGCGAAGAAGCTGGGGGTGGATGTCGAGAATCTGCTGGTCTCGCAGCCTGACACCGGGGAACAAGCATTGGAAATCGTCGAGATCCTGGTCCGTTCCGGTGCCGTGGATCTTGTCGTCATCGACTCGGTCGCGGCGTTGGTGCCCAAGGCCGAAATCGAAGGGGAGATGGGTGACAGCCACGTCGGTCTCCAAGCTCGGCTCATGAGCCAAGCGCTGCGGAAACTCGCCGGGGCCATCAATCGGTCCAACTGCTCAGTCGTGTTCATCAACCAGTTGCGGGAGAAAATTGGGGTGATGTTCGGCAATCCCGAAACCACCACCGGGGGCAAGGCACTCAAGTTCTACGCCTCGGTCCGGCTCGATATCCGCCGCATCGGGCCGGTGAAGGAGCGGGAGAACGTGGTCGGCAACCACGTCCGAGTGAAGGTCGTCAAGAACAAGGTGGCGCCGCCGTTCAAGCAAGCCGAATTCGACATCATGTTCGACGAAGGCATCAGTCATTCGTCGCTCCTGGTTGATATCGCCGCGGAGGCGAACATCATTCAGAAGTCCGGCGCTTGGTATAGCTACGGCGACCAACGCATCGGGCAGGGGCGTGAAAATGCCAAACTCTTTCTTAAGGACAACCTGGCCATGATGGCCGAGGTCGAAGTCCGGGTGAAGGAGTTCCTCGGCGTGAAGGCCCCCACGGTCGCGGTGTCGGATGATGCAGCGGAGGAATGAGTCGGCGGCGGAGGTGCGGATGGGCACCGGGGGGGGGGAGCGAGGGCAGATCACCGCGCTGCTCCCCGACGTGCGGCACCCCGAGTCCGTGCGGATTCTCCTCGACGGTCGCGTTCACTGTACCGTGCCGCGCGAGGTCGTCGTGGCGGAGCGGCTGAGCGTCGGGATGTGGTTGGAGGGAGCGGTGCTCGAGCGGGTCGGTCGGACGGCCGATATTGCGGCGGCGTATCGGACCGCCCTTCAGTCACTCGAGCGGCGCCCGTTTGCTCGGCAGGACCTGGCCCGGCGCCTGATCCAGCGCGGTCATCTGCCCGAGATTGTGGCGGAGGCCATCGAGCGAGTCGCCGGCGCTGGGTTCTTGGACGACGAAAGATTCGGCCAACACTACGTGGAAACTCGCATCGCTCGCGGCAGGGGCCCGCTCCGGATTCGGCGAGAGCTCATGCAGCAGGGTGTGGAACAGCGGATCGTAGATCGCGCCCTGGCGCAAGTGGTGGAGCGGGGAGCCGATCCCGCGGAACAGGCGATGACCCTGGGACGCCGACGGGCCCATCAGCTTCGCGATCTTGCTCCGGAGGTTCGGCGGCGCCGACTGCACGCCTACCTTACGCGTCGGGGGTTTCCGCAAGCGGATATCCGTCACGTCCTCGCCGCCGTGCTGGGCGCCAGAGCGTGAAGATGGTTGCCGCTGGACGCCCCCCGCGGAAGACCATCTAGGCTAGGCCCTCCCTCGGCGTGGGCCTATATTTCGACCCATGCGCGCATCCGCTCTCCGCCGGCTTTTTCTCGACTATTTCACATCCCATGGGCATCGCGAGGTGCCGTCCTCCCCGTTGGTTCCGGCCGACGACCCCACATTGCTCTTCACGAATGCAGGGATGGTGCAGTTCAAACGAGCATTTCTCGGCCAGGAGCGGCTCGACTACGCGCGGGCGACCACGTGCCAGAAAGTGGTGCGGGCCGGTGGCAAGCACAACGATCTCGAACAGGTGGGACTCACCAAACGGCACCACACGTTTTTCGAGATGCTCGGGAATTTCTCGTTCGGGGACTATTTCAAACGGGAGGCGATTGGTTTCGCGTGGGAATTCGTGACGGGGGCGAAGTATCTGGCCCTGCCGGCGGATCGGATCCGGGTGTCGGTCCACCACAGCGACCAGGAGGCACGCGCGCTTTGGCGTGAGGTGACCGGCCTGCCCGACAGCCGCATCTACGGCCTGGGAGATGCGGACAACTTCTGGCAGATGGGGGACTCCGGCCCCTGCGGCCCCTGCTCCGAGATCTTTGTGGACTTGGCCTGGACCCCCGGTACCCGGTCCACGGAGTGGAGCCAGCAGGAGTTCGAGGCCCTGGCCGAGGCTGGCCGGCTATTGGAGATCTGGAACTTGGTTTTCATGCAGTTCGACCGTGCGGCTGACGGGACGCTGACGCCGCTCCCTCGACCCTCCGTCGATACCGGTGCCGGCCTCGAGCGGATCGCGGCGGTGCTCCAGGGGGAAGACGACAATTTCCATACTGACCTGTTCCTGCCGTTGCTCGACCGGGTTGCCGCGCTCGTGGGCCGGGCCTACCCGCGCTCAATGGTCGGCGAGGGCGCGTCGTTCCGCGTCCTCGCGGATCACGCGCGGGCCGTCACCTTTCTGATGGCGGATGGGGTCTACCCCAGCAATGAGGGTCGTGGGTACGTCCTCCGCCGGATTTTGCGACGCGCGGTCCGCCACGCGTGGCTGCTCGGCCGCCGCTCGCCCACGGTGGCGCCCCTCACTGACGTCGTCATCCGGGAGATGCACGAGGCCTATCCCGAGCTCGCGGCCAAGCGACAGTACATCAAAGATCTCACCGAAACGGAGGAACGCCGGTTTCTGGAAACCATCGACGGCGGCCTCAAGCGCCTCGATGAGATCTTTGGGTCCGGGGCGACGTTGATTTCCGGGAAGGAAGCGTTCCGTCTCTATGACACCTTCGGCTTTCCATTCGACCTGACGCACCTCATCGCGGCGGAACGCGGGGTCGCGGTGGATCAGTTGGGGTTCGAGGCGGCGCTTGAGGGCCAACGGTCGCGCTCGCGCGCAGCCACCACCAAGGGCAAGGCGGCAAGCCGTGCGTCGGTCAGCACCACGAAAGGGGGGCGGGACGGGGTCTGGCGAACCCTGAAAAGGGTGAAGCAGAAATTCGTCGGCTACAAAACCACGGATGCCAGCACGGAGCTGCTCGCCTTTCATCAGGCGGGCGAGCGGGTCGAGGTCCTCTTGCGCGAGAACCCGTTTTAC
>JANYKV010000025.1 GCA_025358055.1 Gemmatimonadota bacterium | reverse complement strand
ACGTAACGCCCTTCCCGATCAGCACGGCCGGGCCTTTCGGGTCCGTCACCCCGTTGTATTCGAGGACAATGAATCGCGGCTCCTCGGTACTCCCGCGGGCCACACAAAGGAGGCCCCCCATGCCTTCCTTCTCTATCGCTTTGAGGTCGAGCACCGTCACGCTGAAGCCGTGCCGTAGGGCGAGTTCCCCGGCCGTGTTACCGAGGTAGGTCGGGGTACAGACGTTCCCCGGGAGCACCTGAAGGCGGCGGGCGAGCGCTTGGCCTTGGCCGATGGCGGCGCCGATCCGGTGGCCTTCCTCGGCTTCGGCCCGATCGGCCGAGCTCACCAGGACTTCGCCGCGCTCGAGTTCGGGGCGCGGGTCTTCCGCCGGCCGCTTCATCTCATCGTAGTGCCAGGCCCCCTGCACCACTCCTTCGGCCACCGCCTGAGCGGCGTCTCGAACGCTGACGGCAGCACGAGACTCGGGAGGGAGCCAGAACGACATTGCGTTTGCGCCGAGCGTTCGCGCTCGTTTCGCGGCGATCGCGGCGGCCCGCCGTACCAGCGCTCTGGTGATGTCTTTCTGCTTGCCCAGGCCCACGACGAGCAAACGCTGTGCATTCCCGCTCGGGTAGAGCACAGCGACTTGGTCTTTCTTGCCCGAGAAGTCCCCGCTCGCGATCAGGCGGCCAAGGGCACCCCCGGTACTCGGGTCCAATGCCCGGAGCGAGGGAATCATCTCGCCCTGGGGCAGCGCGATAGCCAGGAGGGGCGTGGTGTGAGTTTCCGGCTGCGCGACCACCAGATACGTCGTCAATGGCATGGGATCGTCGGAAGGGTGCGAGTGATGAGAAAGCGACGGAGGCCACGGCCGCAGGTTCGGAACCTAACGCGCCGCCGGTAAAAAGAAAACGGATCCTGGGGAGTAGACTATATTTGGCCACCCAGCCTTCGGACTCCGCCGCGGGCCGCATCTTTGTCGAGGCCGAATGATCGATCCGAGCAGCCCGGTGTCTCACCGATTGGGGGCCCTCGACCGCGCGCTGAGCCTCGCACACCGTCCAACACCCCAGGTTTGGGGAGTACGGCGGGCCCACGAAATCGTGCTGGAGGACGGTCGGACAACCGTAGGGCAACAGGTCGACTTTCTCGTCGGCGATTACGGCGTTTCGGATCTCAAGCGGCACGTCTTCCACCCCGCCTGAACGCTCTTCCATCATGCTTCAACTGCTCCGAAACGTTCGGGCCTATGGCCCGGAGCCTCTGGGGACCCTGGATCTTCTAATTGGAACCGACCGCGTCGTGTGGATGGGCACCGATCCGGTCGTACTGCCACCGAGTTTACGGGTCGTTGGGGCTCCGATCGTCGTCGGCCCCTTCGAGCGCACCGACCTATGAGCCCATCTCGCGTGCAGGACGGCGATGCTCGGGGGCTTATTGTCCCAATCGGCGGCGCCGAGGAAAAGGTCCGGTCGCCCGCCATCCTCCGCCGGTTCATCGAGGCGTGCGGAGGTAACGAGGCCCGCATCGCCATCATCCCCACTGCCTCGGCTGTCGACGACACCGGCGCGCGCTATGAGAGCGTATTTCAGGACCTCGGCGTCGATCGGGTGCGGAGCCTTCCGTTTCAGAGCCGGGCCGATTGCGAGCGAGAGGACTGGCTCAACAAGTTGAAGCGTGCCCACGGTATTTTTCTTACCGGTGGCAATCAATTGCGACTCTCCACCACGCTGGGAGGCACGCCGGTGGCCCGACTCCTGCGGTCGCTGAACGCGGCCGGTGTCCACCTCGCGGGGACCTCCGCCGGTGCGGCGTTTCTCTGCGAACATATGATTGCGTTCGGCGATGAAGGCGCCTCACCTCGCGCCAACCTCGTATCGCTTGCCCCCGGCCTTGGGGTAACCAACCGTGTGATCATCGATCAGCATTTTCGTCAGCGCGACCGCTTGGGCCGCCTCCTGAGCGCCCTTGCCTATAATCCATTCGCGGTCGGACTCGGGCTCGACGAAGACACAGCCGCATTCATCGGCCCCGACGACCGGCTCGAGGTCGCCGGCAGCGGTGCCATCACCGTCGTCGACCCTGCCGGCGTCGAATTTTCCTCCATGGATTCCGCCAATCGGGGCGACCCGGTTTGCATCTTAGGATTAAAGCTGCACATTCTCACCGCCGGGGCGACGTTCGACCTCACGACCCGGCAGGCCGCGGCGCCACTCGAGAGCAGCCGGACCTAAATCCCTCGTCTAGGCTTCCCATGCGCATTCTCGAACGGGCAGTGTATCAGGGGCCAAGTCTCTACGCCCACTTTCCGGTCATCCGCCTCGTCGTCGACCTGGGCGCGTTAGAAGACTGGTCCACCATACGATTAGGCCCGCCCTTCGTCGACGCGCTCCTCGATGCACTTCCCGGACTACACGAACACGGCTGCTCGTATGGTGCACCGGGCGGTTTCGTGCGACGCCTCAAGGAGGACGAGGGCACCTGGTTGGGGCACGTGCTCGAGCATGTCGCCATCGAACTCCAGAACCTTGCGGGCGAGCCGGTCACGTTCGGGAAGACCAGGGAAACCGGTGAACGGGGACGCTACAACGTCGTCTACGAGTACGAGCAGCGCGAAGTCGGCCTGGAAGCCGGCAATCTTGCGCTTACCCTGCTCCATTTCCTGCTGCCCCAACCGCTCCGCCCCGAAGGATCGGTGCGAGCCGACTTCGTCTTCGCGGCCGAGCGCGATGTGTTCATCCGCTATGCACAGCGCCGCGCGCTGGGACCGAGTACCGCCTCCTTGGTGCATGCGGCCGAGGCGCGTGGCATCCCATGGATCCGGCTCAACGAATACAGCTTGATCCAGTTTGGCCACGGCCGCTATCAACAGCGAATCCAGGCCACCATCACCAGCCGGACGCCGCATATCGCCGTCGAGATCGCGTCGGACAAGGAAGAAACCAACAAGATTCTCGCCAACCTCGGCCTTCCCGTGCCATCGCAGCAGTTGGTCCGGAGCGCGGACGAGGCGGTGGCCGCAGCGGATCGCATGGGCTATCCCGTCGTGGTGAAGCCGCTCGACGCGAACCATGGCCGTGGCGTGGCGCTCAATCTCACCAGCGCGGACCACGTCCGCTCGGGCTTCGCCCAAGCCAATCAACACAGCCGGAGCGTGATCGTCGAGACGTTCGTCACCGGATATGATCATCGCATGTTGGTGGTAAACGGCCAATTGGTGGCGGTGTCGAAACGCGTGCCCGGCCATGTAGTGGGCGACGGTACGCACACCATCGAGCAGTTGGTGGCCGAAGTGAATCGCGACCCCCGTCGCGGTGTCGGTCACGAGAGGGTGCTCACCCGGCTCGAATTCGACGCTCAAGCCGAGCGCGTCCTCGCCGAACGCGCCTACGGCAGGAACACCGTTCCCCCAGCCGGCGAAGTGGTTTTCCTGCGTCTCACCGGGAACCTCTCCACCGGCGGGACGGCAATCGACATGACCGACCTGGTCCACCCTGATAATGGCGAGATGGCCGTGCGGGCGGTTGGCGCGATTGGCCTTGATGTGGGCGGAGTGGACTTCCTCACGCCGGATATCACCAGATCATACAAAGAAGTGGCGGGCGCGATTTGTGAAATCAACGCAGCGCCGGGGTTCCGCATGCACACCGCTCCGAGCGAAGGCAAGCCCCGGGACGTCGCGGGCCCGGTCATTGACATGCTCTTCCCGCCCACGACCCCGAGTCGCATTCCGATCGCCGCGGTGACCGGCACCAACGGCAAGACGACCACGGCGCGCATGCTGGCGCATATCCACAAACTCGCCGGGAAGCACGTCGGACTCACGACGACGGATGGCGTGTATATCGATGGCCAGCGGACCGTCGAGGGCGACATGACCGGGCCGGTAGCGGCGCGGATGGTGTTGAGCGACCCGCACGTAGACGTCGCGGTCCTGGAAACCGCGCGGGGCGGCCTGCTTCGCGCCGGGATGGGATTTCGCTACTGCGACGTGGGTGCCTGCCTCAACGTCAAAGCCGATCACCTGGGCCTTCGAGGCGTCAATACGCTGGAGCAACTCGCGCGGGTCAAACGCATCGTCGTCGAGGTGGCGCGAGACACCGCGGTGCTCAACGCGGACGATTCCCTCTGCCTCAAGATGGCCGCGTACACCGATGCGAAACACGTGTGCTACGTCACCCTGAGCTCGGAACACGAGTTGGTGCGGGAACACATCCGGGCCGGTGGCCGCGCGGTGGTCCTCGAAGGCGGCATCAACGGCCACATGATCACGCTATATGATCACGGAACGCACATTCCACTGCTCTGGACCCACCTCATTCCCGCTACGATTGAAGGCCGGGCGATGCACAACGTCCAGAACGCCATGTTCGCCGCCGCAATGGCCTTTGCGATGGGAGTGCGGCTCGAAGACATCCGGCATGGGCTCCGCACCTTCGACACCACGTTTTTCCAAGCGCCCGGGCGCACCAACGTCTTCGATGAGCATCCGTTCAAAGTCATTTTCGATTACGGACACAATGCGGCCGCGGTCGAGGCGATGGTGGACTTGGTTGGGCGGATGGAGGTGAAAGGGCGGCGACTCATCGTCCTCTCCGCTCCAGGCGACCGGCGCGACGAAGACATCCGCGATATCGCCAGCGCCACCGCCGGCCGGTTCGATCGGTACATCTGTCGCCGTGATGACAACTTGCGGGGGCGCGGGTCGGCCGAGGTTCCCGACATGTTGCGGGAGACCCTGCTCGCGGCGGGCGTGGCGGACGACCACATTCAGGTCATTCCGGACGAGGTGAAAGCCGCCGACTATGCACTTCGTATGGCCGAACCGGGCGATTTGCTTCTGATCTTCGGCGACGCCCTCACCCGGACCTGGAAACAGATCATTCATTTCCGCCCCGACACGAAACCCACTGCCTCGGAACCACCCACGCAACGCCTGACGATGCCCACGACCGTACTGCCGAACCTCGAGGGCGAAGCCCTGGTGCGGGACGAACGTGGCGTCCGGCTCGCGCGGGAGAGCGAGGACTGAGGTCCCGCGGTCGACCGTGACGAGTGTAGAGCCCTTGCCAAGCGCCTACCCGGCGGACATCGAAGACTCGCGCCGCCTCATGGGTCCCAATCTTCTTTGGGACGCCGCAGGGGCCATTCTGGACGTGCGTCTGCCGGACATCGATGCTGGCCGGATCATCACCCAATGGTGCGCGGAGGCGTCCCGCCTGCTTCGGGAGGTGGGGTGGGATCGGGAGCAGGTGACCACACGGCGTTTCCCGGGCGGCGCCAACCTCGCGATCAGTGCTCCCCTCGATGGACTCTTCGCGGCGACGGAACTCAACGAGCGCGCGTGGGCTGGCGCGATGGCCCATGTCTATGGCGCCCACCCATCCATCCCGGATCCGCTGACCGATAAGGCCTCAGCACCGCCTGCCCCGCTCAATGATGTCATTGCCGAAGAGCGGAACCCCGCGCTTCTCGCCCTCGCCCGGGCGGCAGCTGAGCGAGGGGTGTCGTTCCTTGCCGATGATGATTTCGCGACGGTAGGAACGGGCACCGGCGCGCTCTCGTGGCCGCTCGCCTCCCTGCCCGCGCCGGAACGTGTTGACTGGGCGGCCGTACATGACATCCCCGTCGCCCTCATCACCGGCTCGAACGGCAAGACCACGACGGCGCGGCTCCTCACCGCGATCGTCGACGCGGCGCATCGCACTCCCGGCATGACGAGTACCGACGGCATTCGGGTCGGAGGCCAGCTGGTGCAAAGCGGCGACTACGCTGGGCCGGGTGGAGCACGTGTGGTCCTTCGAGACCGCCGAGTGGATGTCGCGGTGCTCGAAACCGCCCGGGGCGGCATCCTCCGCCGCGGACTCGCCGTGCGGCGGGCCGCTGCGGCCCTCATTACCAATATCGCAGAGGATCACCTCGGCGAGTTCGGCGTACACGACCTCGAAGCTGTCCTCGCCACCAAACTGGTGGTCGCCCGCGTCGTCGGGCCGACCGGCCGTGTCGTCTTGAACGCCGATGATCCGGTGCTTGCCGCCGCGCGCCCGGAACTCCGGGCGCCGATCGTCTGGTGCTCGGCCAATGGGGAACATTCGGTGGTTGCGACCCACCGTGCGGCTGGCGGCGACGTATGCGTCGTCGAGGCCGGAGTCATCGTCTACGAAAGCGAAGGACGGCGCATCGAACTCGCTCCGGTCGACGCGATCGCGATCTGCCTCGGCGGCGCGGCGCGGCACAACGTCCAGAACGCCCTCGGCGCGGCCGCCCTCGCCCTTGCCCTCGGACTGCCCGCCGAGGCGATCCGAACAGGCCTCACCACGTTCCGCGGAACCGCGGTGGACAACCCCGGCCGGCTCAATTGCTTTGACCTCGGTGGACTCAGTGCCATCGTCGACTTCGCCCACAACCCTCATGGGATGGATGCGCTGATTGACGTGGCCGGCGCGCTTGCGGGAGGGCGGAAACTCATTCTCATTGGTCAGGCGGGCGATCGCGGAGATGACGCGATTCGCGCACTCGCCCGCAGTGCTTGGCGGATTCAACCGGCGCGAATTGTCATCAAAGAGATGGTGGGACACCTACGCGGGCGGGCTGTGGGCGAGGTCTCGGCCCTGTTGGCTGACGAATTTCTCCGACTGGGAGCGCCCTCCACTAGCCTGGTGACCTCACCGTCCGAATATGAGGGCGTGCGCTCGGCGCTGGCGTGGGGCCGAGCCGGAGACCTTCTCGTCCTTACGATTCACTCCGAGCGAACCCGAGTGCTGGAGTCATTGCACCGGATGCAGGAGGAGGGCTGGACTCCGGGCACGCCCGTTCCGGAATAGCCCGCCCTCTCTCCTCCCCTTTTCCCCTTTCCCTGTTCCCGTCTCTTACTTCACCCCCAACTTGCTCGCCAGCTTTTGACGGATCGCCTCTTCCATCGCGCCCGTGCTCTCACAGGCCACGCGGTCGCTCTTGCCCTCGGGCACATTGACCGCGTCGGCGTCCATGTAGGTGACGATCTTGGTGCCGCTCGTCCCTTCCCGCCGGACCGAGATGACGTAGGAAATGAATATGTGGTAGGAATCCGCATTCGGGCCGGTGAGGCCGCTCCCACACCCGAAGAGGGACGACAAGGCCTTCTTCCCCCAGGTATGAACCCGCTTGAACCGGCGCGCAGCGAGATCGTGCTTGACCAGATCTTCCTCTTGGATCGGAATGTCGAGATCGGCCAGCGAGCTTTTCAGAGCCGACCAAACCGTGTCGAGTGCCAACGGGACGAGGGTGACGACACTGTTGGCCTCACGATAGGACCGAACCGTGCCGGCATCGGTCGTCGGGTGGGAGCCGGATTGCGCGACTAATAAGGTACTGCAGAACAATCCGGCGAGCGTCAGTGCGGCAAAGTGTCTCGGCATGCTTCCCTCCTTGCAGGAGCGACATGCAATCTGCTCACCTGCCGCGTCGCGCGCCACCAAGGCTAGGGATCACAGGTTATCTCGCCGTCGCCAGTGGGCTTGAGTTCTCGGGCCTTGGTCGTCGGGACGGACGGAAAGTCGACGAGCCGTCCGACATACGCCACACAGCTACCCGCGAAGACTCCGGCACCCTGAGCGTCGGCCGTCCAGCCCGCACCGCCGGCGTGCCAGACCCGAATCCACCACCAATTCGGATCTCCTTTGAGCCTCTTGGTGGCAAGGCCGAGCGCTACCAAGTCGGTGGTGTAGGTCCCGCGGTCGGAATAGTAGCCTTCCTGTGCGATCATGAGTTGACGCATGCGCTCGCGGAGTGAGTCGACGCTCGTCTCGGCGGCACTGGCGGGCCGAGAAGGGGGACTCATGCCTAGTGCTACCTGCGCCTGGACTGAGAATGGGGAGGACAGGAGTAGCGGTAGAAGCATCGTCGCTGGAGCAACAAGTCGGAGACGCATGGCCAACCTCCAAGGTGTTAAATGATGATCTCGCGCCGCCGGGCGACCGAGGCCACGGCCGCAAACGCGAGCAACGACCAGCCCAAGACCAACGCGGCATCCGTCAGTCGCACGTGGGGCCCGAGCTCGAACTCCTTGGTGCCAAGTTCGTCCTCGTCACTTCGGTCCCACAACGCACGCGCCCAGCGATACGTGTAGTCTCCGAGTTCCATTCCAAACGATTCGCGAAACGCATGTTCGAACGGAGCGTCCGACTTCCAGAAACGTCGGAATCTTTCGGGCCCTTTGAAATCAGCAGATCCCCAAGAAAAGATTGCCGGACCGGGTGATTCGCCGCGATTCCTCGCATTTCGTCCGCAGTTTCGTACGCGGCCTCGTGGATGAACCCATCAGGCCAAGCCTTTCCCATCCGTGATTGACTCGCCGTGTCCAGCACGGAAAACGCGCAATCGACCTTCGACCCCTGAGCGCAGAGGAGGGCGTGCCGGCCTACTCCGTACCGGGGAGGGCGATGCAGGCCATACAACGTCGAGGCGACGATGTTCAACCGACCAAAGAATCCAAGTTGGCCCCAGTCGCCGAACCAGTAGCTCGTCCTCCACGGGATCTCCGAAGCCCGGCGCGCGGTGTCCGGCTCGGTGCCCAGCCCCCTCAAATCCAACCCCGCACTGAATCGTGTGGATGCCAACCACGCCGAAATCTTTGGACCGGGGCGCCCGAACCTGGCGTACCAAAGGCACGGCGCGAGGTAGTGCTCCCAATCTCCGCCGGAGTACACGCTGCGGTGCTCGGCGGCAATTTGCTCTTCGCCCGCGCTGATCAGGGTAACGCAAAGGAGAGCTGGACCTTCCTGTGCCAGATGCGTGCCCGTGTATCCGCGCCAGCCTTGCGTTGGCTTATCCGGGGAGTACCGGCGACCGTTGTAAACCAGGACTCCAAGACGAACGTTGGGTTGAATGGAGGCGGGCGATCCCACGCTGCGCCGGATGGCACTTTCCATCGTCTTCCAATCGGTAGCGGGGCTGAATCCGCTGAATGACACCACGAGAGGGTCGACTGTTCGGCGGAGCAGGTTGATGGCGGAGTCGCGCTGTTCTAGCGCTGACCAGTGATCGACCGCGTCCTCGCGAGCTCGTTGGAGTCGCCAGACCCGTTGGTTGGCCGAGTCGGCTGCCAACGCGGGGTCGGCCTGGGCTTCCATCGGCCGAGCGATGAGCCCGCCCAACAGGATGAGCTTGACCAGCCACGGACGAATGCTCAAATCCACCGGGAACCCCCAATGGCAAGCACCGCGATGCCACTCGCCCACACGGCCAGGAGCAACACGTCCTGGAGCGATAAAACAGTCGTCGACGGTTTTTGGTTGAGAAGCCCCGCGCGCCATTCCGCGAGCAGGCGATCGAGTGATACTCCTCGGGTCGTCGCCAACCGGTCCTCAATGGGACGGCCGGCTGATGCAACGAGGCGGGCAAAACTCCCCTCCCCGCCTTTAACGAGGGCCGTCAGCAACACGTCGGAGCGGAGCGACGCCGAGTACCTGCGCTTCCGATCAAAGGTGATGTCTCCAGTGAGCCCGAGCGTCTCCCGGCAGCGGTCGACTCGGCCAGCCAGACAATCTCGGCGGTCCAGACCATTGCTCGTTGCGAACTCGTAGAACGCATCCGGAGCGTGGGAGTCGGAATCGACTGTGATCGCACCAAGGCGAGGCAGCCACGCCCGAAGTCCCGAATCGGCGCGCTCATACATCCGGTATCCCACCAGGTCCAAAATCGAGTTCGCGAGGGCTACGCCGTCACCCCCACCCGCCCGAGTCCCCGAAGCATCCCACGAGTCGGCGGTATCCCAGGCACCGATCGTGAGTTCCATCACCGCGGCGTGGCGGTCCCCGCCGCGAAAGAAACGGCTTGGTGGATCAAACACGTTCACCCGGAGGCCAGGTCCGATCGTCTTCGCCGATCCGAAAACCCGGCGGAACGCCGGTTCGAGGAGTCGAAGCATCTGCTTCGCCATGATTCGGTGATTGGCGTCGGATACCAAGGTGAACTCCCCGGTGCTGACGGTGTCTAGAATTGAGACTGGCCACGCTCGGCTGAGCGAATCGCGCAACGCATGGGCCGCGCCGGCAAGCCTTTCCGCCGAGTCACGGAATGCCGCCGCAGTCTGAGCCTGGACTCCGCTGCCCAGCGCCGAGATGAGTACCCACATCCCGCTCCGGCGGAGTGCGAAACCCGGAACGAAACGCCTAGACATCGATCAGCATCCAGCGGCCGCCCAACGCCGCGAAGGGCCCGGGCGCGGTCGCCAGCGCCGAAAGGATCGTGAGTGCGATGTTGACCGACGGCCAAAGCAGTGCCACCCCGATGTGGAGGGCAACCAAGAGAGCAAGACCGCGATACATCCAACCCAGCGTCCGCGGCGATGCCGAGGCCACTGCGAACGCGAGGCTTAGAAACAACAGCAGAGCCAGGCCGAACTTGAGTCCCAGAATGATCGGGAACGATCGGAGCCCCTCCGGCATCGTGATCGACCAGACACTTACTAACGCGCCGAGCCAAGCGGCGAGGAGCACGGGTCCGGCGAGGAGAGCGCCCCCGGCCAAGCGGAGCCATACATAGCGTGATCGGTCGATCGGAAGCGTCATCGCGTAGATGTGGCGCCCCCTCCGGTCCGATCGCCACGTGAGTATCGCAATCGAAATTGCCGTGGCCGCGGCGAGCACCGGGTAGAACCAGCCCCAGAGTTCCAGCTCGGCCAAGAACTGCGGCAGATTCGTCGCTTCGCCCTTCCAGCCAAGGTGCACCGAGGCGATCGGAAGACAGAACGCCGCGAGCATGAAGATGATTACGAAGTGCCGGCAGGCCTTCCATTGAATTCGCACCATCGCCTCGAACATCGTTCCGCCTCTCCGCCGTTATGCCTGTGTCGTGCGCCAGGAGCGCAGCAGTTCGACAAAACCCTCTTCCAAGTCGAGATCCACGACCTCCCGGACCACCGCGCCAACTTGGACAAACCAGGGGGCCATCGTCGGAAGCCACCCTCGAACGGTCCAGGTCTCGCTTTCCCCGGTCCCCGGCACCCGTTCCAGCACCCGGAACGGGGCACCGTCCACGCCGCGCGGTGCATTCGTCAGCCGCACTCGCTTCATACCACTCCGAAATTCTTCCATCCGCATCTCGGCCACGAGGTGCCCCTGATCCAACACCCCGACCCAATCGCAGAATCGCTCCAGCTCGTGCACCAAATGGCTCGAGATGAACACCGTCGCCTGACGCCGTGACACGTACTCGAGAATGGCACTCAGCACGTCCCGGCGGATGACCGGATCGAGCCCGTCGGTGG
>JANYKV010000001.1 GCA_025358055.1 Gemmatimonadota bacterium | reverse complement strand
CCACGCTTCCGCAGCAGCTCGCCGTGGCCGTCGAGGACGCCGTCGGTGCGCCCGTGGCGGGGGTGACAGTTCACTGGAGCACGACGAGTGGAGGCACGTTTCCGGGCGGCGCAACAAGCCTGACCGATGGGGCGGGCATTGCGGTGACCCAATGGAGGTTGGGCACCCAAGCAGGGGTGCAGACAGCGGAGGCACAGGCGGCAGGAAGCCCCGCCGTGTACACCGCGACCGCGGCTCCTGGCCCTCTGAGCATAGCCCAGTCCACTGTCGTGGTGGCCCCCAACTCGATCATCGCTGGCGGCGCGGCGAGCGGGATTGTCGTGACCGCCAAAGACGTCTTCGGCAATCCGATACCAGGCCTTGTAGCCACGGTCGCTGCTTCGGGGACGAACAATACGCTCACTCAGCCGGCGACTTTGACGGACGCGGGCGGCCAGACCATAGCGAGCCTGGCATCGACCCGGGCTGAGGTGAAGACGATCTCGGTTTCGATCGGTGCGGCGACACTCGGTCAGACGCCGAGCCTGACGGTGACGCCTGGTCCGGTCGACGCGACCAGCTCCACCATCAGCCTCTCGTCAGCTGCACCAGCCCCGGTATTCAACGGAGACTGGCAGCCGGTCATCGTCACCGTGCAAGCGCAGGACGCTTTCGGGAACCCGGTGAGTGGCGCCACGGTACTGCTGAACACCGTCGGTGCCGGAGTGTCCTTCGCGCAACCCTCCGGGACGAACGGAGCTGGGATCGCGACCGGAACGTTCAGTTCAGGAACTGCCGCCGGTGGGACCTACCCCATTGGAGCTCAAGTCAACGGCACGTCGCTGAGCCAGGTCGCGACGGTTTCGCTCGCCGCCTCGTGGTCGAATCACGTGCAACCCATCCTGGGCGCTCGGTGTGCCGCCGCCGGTTGCCATGATGGCACGATCAACCCGGCCATGGGCTACGCGAACTTGTACAACGTGCCCTTCACCGGCCTGTATACCAGAGTTCTGGTGCAGCCCGGCGACCCGGTCAACAGCTACATCCTGAACACGATGGACGGAACCTTTGGCGACGACATGCGCCCTCTGGCGCCAACCCTGACCCCAAGCATGACCTCCCGGGTGCGCCTGTGGATCCTCCAGGGCGCGTTGCACAACTGATTGCAGCCTATGTTCACCATGACTACCCCAATGGGGGCGCGTTCTATGCCTCGTTTTTCCGCCCTGACCTTATTGTCGCTGCTACTCACCTTCTCGCTTCACGCGCAGAGTCTGCGGTCGAAGGTCGAGGGATTGTTCAAATTCGGCGATGGTTGCGACCTGCCCATCTGCCTCGCGGTCGGTGAGGGCCACGGGAACCACTACAACTCGGCGGCGGTGCAAGGGCAGGTCAACCTCATCAACTTCCTCTCCGATGCCATTGGGGTGAGTGCCACCGACTTTCCCATCAGCGCGGCGTCCAGCGGGGCCATCTGGGGTCGGTCCGCCCAAGGATTGCCGGTGCGGACCCAGACCTCATCGGGTCCGATTTTCGGAGAACGCTCCCAGACGTTGGGAAAGGGGCGCGTGATGTTCGGCGTCAACTACAGTCAGTTCGAGTTCAAGACGCTCCGCGGCCAGCCTATGAATGATCTCAGCTTCAAGTTCGTGCATGAGCGGGAACCAGGGGATCCCGATTTCGAGAACGATTACATGGAGGTCCACACCAACCTGAGCGTCAACCTCACGGCGGTGACCGCATTCGCGACGTTCGGGCTCACCGATCGAATCGACCTTGGAGTGGCAGTTCCGCTTGTCCGAGCTGCGATGGACGGGAGCAGTGTCGCGAACATTATCACGTTTGTAAACCCATCCCCCCATTTTTTCGGTACGAAGACCAATCCCTTGTACCGGGCAACGGCCGCCGGTAGCGGATCGGCGAGCGGCATCGGAGATGTCTCCGCGCGGCTCAAGGTGCAGCTCCTCAAGAGCGACCGCGTCGGCTTCTCGATCCTGGGAGACGTGAAGTTCCCGACCGGGAAGGAAGAGGACTTCCTCGGCGCCGGGGAGACCTCCTACCGTGGCCTCGGAATTCTCTCGGCGCGGCTCGGCGCCTTCTCGCCCCACGCCAACGTGGGGTACGAGCATTGGAGCCGCGGCCTCCGCAATGATTCGTTTCTCGCGACTCTCGGATTCGACCACCTGCTTGCGCCCTGGGCGACCTTGGCGATCGACGGAATTTCCCAGTGGCAGATCGGTGAGAACAAGACCGCATTTCCTGCCGCGACGATTCAGACACTCCGCATCGGAACCGCCACCACGATTCGGACGATCGACCCGACCAACATTCCGGATCAAAAGGATCACATCTTGCTCGGGTCGCTCGGGGCCAAGTTCAGCACCGGGGCCGGCGTGGTGTTCGTGACGAACTTGATCGTGCCAGTGATGTATGGAGGGTTGCAGCCGAATCTCGCGTGGACGGTCGGGATGGAGTACAGCTTCTAGGGCCCGGCCGACTGGATTCCGAATGGGAAGGCAGGCGGCTCACAGCACCGACTGCCCCTGTTCCCTGAGGTCGGTGATTTTCCAGCTGCTGCCTTCTGACTCCAAGGTCGCACGGCAAGCAATTCGAAAGCGTTGCATCTCCAGACCCTTCGGCGTGAAGGTGAGGACAACCTCGAATTCCGCCCTGGCCGAATTCTCCCCCTCCGTGACGCTCTTGACCGACATCGTCGCCTTGACGTCTTTGACATCCTTCCCGAAAATATCGCGCCACTGACTCTCCCGGGCCGCGGAGAGCGCTGGGAATACCGCTTTGATTTGATTGACGTTTCGCGCGTTGATGGCGCGGACATATTCGTCGAGTCCGCTCCGGATCTCCGCTTCATGGCTCAGTCGTTTGACCTCGGTAACCGAGGGCCGAGTGGCAGTATCGGTTGGGGTCCTCGTTTCTATTGGTGGCTGTGCCGGGCCCGGTGCCGGAGAAGGTAACGCAGCCTCCATCGCAGCTGGCGGCGGCACCAGTGCCGGATTCTTCTTGGCATTTCTTAGGCTATCTACCCGTTTTCCCTTGGGCGGGTCCCCTGCCGTTGGCCCGGGGGTGAGTGTAGGAACCGGAACCAACACGGTGTCGGGTTTCGCGACCTGCGAAGGGACCGGTTGCGGCTTGAAAGCGCCGCGCCACCAAAGCACTCCGGCGGTCAGCATCGCCACGCTTAGCCCACTCCATACGAGACGATTGCGGATTGAGTTCTGCGCGGGCCGGCGGCGTCCCGATGTTCGCGGCGTGCGAGGCGTCAACGACCGTGCCGCCTTCGGGTCCGCCTCCTTTCGCGCGAGGCTCCGGAGAAACTCCCGCACCGGATCGTCGTCGGCGAGGGCGCTCCCGCCAATGGAGGTGACGGCTTCCGTGAGCGACGGCCACCGATCGGCCGGGGCCTTGGCGAGCATCCG
>JANYKV010000149.1 GCA_025358055.1 Gemmatimonadota bacterium | reverse complement strand
GGGCGCTCACTTGGGCGAGGGACTCCTCGGCGTGGCGGCGCTCCGCTCGCTCCGTCGCTTCCCGTTCCCGGAGTTCCGCGACCAGGTGGCGAGCTCGTTCACTCTCCAGTGTCGCTTGCTGCGAGATCTGGGTGCGCTGTTCGGCGACGCCCGCTGTTTCGGCCGCACGGTTGTCCGCATGAGCATGTTCGAGCTGCAGCGTGGCCTTATGGGTTTCCTCTTGGGTCGCCCGTTCGCGGAGCGAGGCTAATTCACTTTCGAGGCTGGTCCGTTCGCCTTCCAGCGCCCGCAGGTGTTGGGCCTGCTGGTGGACTTCCTCTTCCATTTGGCGAACCACGCTCCGCTGGGCCGCCAGCCGTTGCCGCACTTCCTCTTCGACCGTCGACCGACCGGTCAGCTCCCCTTGAATCCGCCCGTGCTCCGCTTCCGACTCCTCGCGTTCGGTTAGGGCCGCGGCCTGCTCGTGGTGGGCCTGGTGAATGCGTAGGTCGGTCTGGAGCAACTCATCCTCGCCCCGAGCCCGGCGGATGCTCGCATTGGCAATCCGCTCTTCGGCGACGGCCAGGTCACCGGCGAGGTTGCTGAGGGCAACTTGTACCTCGGCCAGCTGTCGCGTCATTCCGGCGCGATGGGCCTCGGCCGCCTCGCGGGCCCGGGCACGCAGCTCCTGGTGTTCGGCTTGTTCGGCCAGTCGGGTGCGGGTCGCGGGGACGTGGGTCGACAGTTCGCCATGACGGGCGTGCATCCCGCTCGCCTGCTCATCGAGCTCGTCCAGCAGCCGTCGGGCCAGCGTCAGTTGCACCGAGAACTTTTCTTCCATCAATTTGGCGTGGCGCTCCGCTTTGCCCCGTTGGCGTGCGAGACTGCGGATTTGCGACTGCACCTCGGCGATGAGGTCCTCCAGCCGTTGGAGGTCCTGGCCGGTCTCTTCCAGCCTGCGCTCCGTGCTGTGCTTGCGATCTCGGTAGAGCCCAATCCCAGCCGCCTCTTCGAAGAGTGAACGACGCTCATCGGCCCGATCCGACAGGAGCAAGTCGATCATCTTCGCCTCGATGACCACACCGGCTTCGCTCCCCAGTCCGGTTCCTCGGAGCAGGTCTTGAATGTCGCGGAGACGCACCGGGAGGTTGTTCAGCAAATACTCGCTGTACCCCGACCGGGAGAGGCGGCGGGTGACGACGACCTCCAGGTAGTCGATCGGTAGGAGCCGATCGGTGTTGTCGAGGTAGAGGGAGACCTCGGTCACGTTGATCGGGCGACGATTGGTCGAGCCTTGAAAAATGACATCTTCCATCTTGCCACCGCGCAGCAATCGGGCCGATTGCTCCCCGAGCACCCACCGAACTGCATCCGAGATGTTGGACTTACCGCACCCGTTCGGACCCACGATCGCGGTGACGCCCTCTTCGAATGATAGGCTGACCGTATCCGCGAACGACTTGAAGCCGGAGAGTTCCAGCTTGGTGAGCTTCATGCAGAGGTATCCTGGTCGAATGGGTGTCGCGTTGGCCGACGATCGAGGGCGAAAGATAGTTGACCTGGGGGGGAGTGGGAGAGGGCTAGTTCACCGTTCGGGTTCGCTCCGGGTGGTGAGGATGAAATACGGCCGGCCGAGCTTTCTTCCGGCGTCCTCCGCCTCCTCTCGGGCCTGGAACGGCCCCACGATCACGCGGAAGCCCTCGTCGGCCGACGCCGGCTTCCGGACGAGAGCAGGGAATCCCGCCGTCTTGAGCTGCTTCGCCAACTCTGTGGCCCAGTCCTCATTCTGGGAGCTACTGACCTGGAGGTAAATCTGTAGCTCCGCTGCCGCGGTCTTCCCTCGAGTGGTGTCGCTCACGAGCGCACTGTCTTGACGGACGAGAGCGGATTCGGCCGCCGCGATGGCGATGGTGGCTCGTTCCTTCGGCACCCAGGGCACGGCGATCCAGAGATCTTCCTCACTTGCGACGCGCCCGGTTACGACCGCCGGGGTCTTGGTGAGGTCGAGGGCCACGATTTCGCCCCGTTGATGGACGAGGAGGGTCGACGCGCCCGCGACCATCGGGATCGTGGCTTCCCAGGTGCTTCGCACGGTGTGGGTCACCCGGTTGGTCGTCAGATCGACCACCCAGACCGAGTCGCCCTGGGCCGGTCGGGCTAGCATCCAGCGCCCGCTCGGGTCCGGTCGGATGGCCCGGACGGCTCCGGGCAGATTGACCGATCCAATCTGGGACTTCGCAAATCGGTCGAAGCTCAGGATGTCGCCTCGCTCCCGGGCGACATAGAGGCGGTGGCCTGATGGGCTGAACCCTAGACCAATAGGCTTCCCGGAGAATTTTCCGGTCCAGGATTCTTCCTTGCCATGCGTATCGTAGACGGTAACGGCTCCTTCCCGGGCCACGGCGACGAGATCGCCCCACACGGTGGACGCGACCTCCCCTTCGGGAAGATCCAGCGATTCGGGAGTTTCCACGGGCCCCAAGGTCACCAATTTGGGCGGTGACCCACTCGTGATGGCCACGGCTTCGTCCGGCAATGAGCCATAGAGGAATCGGGCGTTGCCGGGGAGCTGGGTTCGATATTTGACGGGGCTTCGCCGTACCAAGTGGGTGACGGTTCTCGCACTGTCGATGGCGTACACGGAGCCATCCGCCATGACCGAGGCGAGCCGCACTTTCGTCAGGTAGGTGCGTGCCTTTCCCGATCCGAGATCGAGTCCGATGACATTCCCACCTTCATCTCCGACGTACACGGTGCGCTCATCAACATCGAGGCCGAGGACTCGGCGGATCGGTGGCAACTTAGCGCTTGAGGTCCACGAGAACGGCGTGAGGCTGTCTGGGTGATACAACGCGGGCTCGCCACCAGCGTGCGGAATGCGAACCAGGGTGACCGAGTTCGCGAGGGCGGGGAGCGGCTGCGGAGCGAGGTCCTTTCCTCGTCCGCAGCCTACGGCGACCAGTGCGCACCCCAGCACCGCCGGAAGCGCAAAGGGAATCCGGTTCAGAAGGTGGGTCCTAGGCTGACCGTCCAAAATCCGCCGATGGTCCGCTGCCGCGGCACGGCGTAGTCGACCCGGAGGATGAGAAAGCCAAGTACGTTGGCGCGAATGGAGGCACCGTACGAGGTGAGGGGTGAGCGGTACCGGAGCGGGTCCTGGCCCGCGGTACGGGTCAACACTGCGTGGCTACCTCCGTCCCACACGACGCCGGCGTCATAGAAAAAGGCGCCTTCGATCGGTGGGAATCCGATCGGGAGGAAGCCCAAGGCCGCATAGAGCAACGGGAAGCGGATTTCAGCACTCGCGACGGCCAATTGGCTCCCGATCAGCTGATTGAAGGTGGCGCACCCCGCCGAGTTCGGGTCGACGCACTCGTTGTTCTGAAAGGACCCGTAGGTGTAGCCGCGCAGCAGGTCTGGATTTCCGCCGAACACTTGGAACCGATCGGCGTCACGTCCCGATCGTCCGAAATACATCACGCGCGTGGCGAGCGTGAAGGGTCCCAGGAGGCGATCGTAGCGCCGGTAGTCGACCAGGCCTTGGGTGAATTGCCAGCCCCCAATCGCCTGCGATACCTCGAATCGCGATCGTCGCCCCATGAACGGTCCGGTGTAGCCAAAAAGACTGTTATCGAAGGTGTACGACACCGATGGCATAAGATACGTGACGCCAGGGTGATTGATGGTTTCCTGCCGGGCGTTGTCCACCGGGAAGCCGGTGCTGGCGTCGTACGGTTCCACGATTCGGAGCTCGGCATCGTCGACATTGTTGACGGAAAGCCCGGCCTCGACTCGGCTGAACCGGCTGAACGGGTGATAGAGTTGCGCACCCAACGTCCGGAACACCAAGCGGCGAATAGAGGTGACGTAGTTGTACACGCCGGAGGTGCCGGTGGCCGTGTCGATCCCCTGGCCGTTATAGAAGAAATACGGTTGCTGTTCCGCCGACACGCCCCAGTTGGTGCGATGCGTCTGGTTTACATACGACGCCAAGAATTGCGTCTCGGGCAGACGGCCGTTGAGTCCCGCGCCCACGATCAGTTGGTGATCGCCCAGCATGTCCCCGAGGACGATGGTCGTCTGACCCGTAATACCGCGGCCAAAGTTATCTCGAGTGTATCCGATTGTTGGTCGGGAGACGTACTCGGGCTCCAGTTTGACGTGGTAGTTCCGGTAGGTGAATTCGGTCGTGTCGGGAATGACGAAGGTGACCGAATCCATCGCCGCGACGATCGAAATGGGTCCACGATGGAGGGAGTCGTTAACCACTTCGGCGGAATCCGCCCGCCGGAACCCACCCCGTTGGGTGCGATAGATGGTCCCGCCGCTCAACACCTGTGGTTGATTTGCCGGCTGGGCCCCTGGCGTCGCCGGTTTCACGGGCGGATTGACCGACGGGTTGGTCGAAAGATCGGGCGTGCTGGCGACGACCGACGTGAGGGTTCGCTTCTGCAGCCGCGGATTTGTCACGGTGTAGACGTCGTACTTGCCTTGCTCGAAATACACGAACGCCAGACGGTCGGCTTCACGGGCCCAGGACAGCACAGGGCTCAACGACGTGATGCCCTGGACGCCGGTGTAGAAATCCGTGATCGGGTAGGTCTCGCCGGTGTCGAAATCGTGCATGTAGATATTGTTGATGCCCGTGCGATCCGACACGAAGGCCATCGCATGCCCATCGGGCGACCATTGCGGACTCACGTTCCGTCCCTGGTCCATTCCAGCGACGACTTCAATCACACCGGTGTCCATGTGGTACAGCGCGGTCCGGAAGTTTTCGTGGGTGAGAAGCTTGAAGTCGGTCTTGGGTCCACGATCGGTGGTGAACGCGATGGTCTTGCCGTCCGGCGACCAGACCGGGTGTAGCTCCGCATACTTGTCGTTGGTCAGTCGGCGAAGATCGGTTCCATCCGTGTTGATGGTAAACAAATCCGAGATGCCGCCGTCGAGGCCCGTGAAGACCAGTTTCTTGCCGTCGGGGCTCCACGTGGGCGTGAGGACGCCCGACAGGGGCACTTCGAGGCGGCGAACCTCGCGATTCTCCCGGGGATCGATGATGATGATGTCGTCCTTGCCGTTCCGGCCCGCGGCGAAGGCGATGTATTTTCCATCGGGCGACCAACTCGAAGCGGAGTTGATGTAGCGGTAGGTTTCATAGTTGCTGCTGAACGTGGACTTGAGCAGACGCTTGATCATGCGCCCGCTATTGCCGTTCGCGAGATAGAGGTCGACGAAGTAGGAGTTGCCCTCGCTGAAATACGCCACCAACGAACCATCGGGGGCGAGCGCCGGTGCGACGTGAAGAGTGCCTTCGGAGATCTTTTCGGTGAGCAGCGGTGTGGCAACCGCACGAGCTTTCTGACGGCTGCCAATCTCCGGCAAATACTGTTTCTGCACGGCGTCCTGCCATTGGCTGACCAGCTGCTCGAAATTGATGCCCAGTACCCGGCGGAGCGAGTTGTCCACGCCGCCGGACACGGCCGTTTTGGTAATCGCGCCGATCGCTTCATCGCCCCAGCGTTGACCGATATAGGTCAGCATCGCATGCCCGAACCGGTACGGAAAGATCCGGTCGAAGTCGCGAGCACTCGGAAGTTTTCCCTCGAGGGCCGCATCGCGAAGCCACATGGCTGTCTCAGGATTCGTCGGTCCAAGCGAGAAGTATTCCGCCATCCCTTCGGCAAACCAGCCGGGCGCGTTGGCGTTGACGATCCCCTGGACGC
>JANYKV010000141.1 GCA_025358055.1 Gemmatimonadota bacterium | reverse complement strand
CGGCGCTCCGGGTTCGATCGCCGCGAACACTCCTGGCTCGCTCGCGCCGACCGTGATCACGCGATGGGCCGAGGCTGGGAGACCAATGGTCGAGAGCCCGGGGCCGTCGTTCCCTGCGCTCGTGACAAACACCACGTCGGGATGGACCTCGAGCACGCTATCAATGAGCCGGTCTATCCGGGCCGTTCCTTCTTGCTCGTTGCCGATCCCAAAGCTCAGGTTCACAACCAGAGAAAGATTCCGCCCTTGGGCGAAGCGGAGGGCATAGTCCAGCGCGCCGAGCATGCTCCCCGTCACACTGATTCCGCCGTTGGCGTCGTTGGCGATCTTGAGCCCAAGGAGTTGCGCGCCAGGAGCAACGCCCTCGAAGCCCTCTACACCGTAGAGACCATGAGCGGACGCAATACCGGCAACGTGGGTGCCGTGGCCGCTGTTATCGAACACCAGGTCGAGGCTCGGAACGCCCGCGCTGTCGGAGAGGTTGGCCGCCACGCCGATCGGTGACGGGTGAGCCCCGGTATGCCACCCGAACGTTTCCTTGGCGACCAGATAGTCGTGGATCGGTTCCTCGTTAGTCAGTGAGCCATCGCCATCGGTGTCCGCAAACATCACCCAGCCATCGGTCGCCCTGGTCACCACAATAGGAAGCGAGTCGGCATTGGTGCCGTTGCCGTTGATATCGGCGGCGGGCGGCTCACCAAGGGGGCGTTCAAGCAACAGTCCACCGTAGTACGGGCCGGAGGTGTTGAGCACCCTGACCCGGCCGAACCCGATCAGGGCTTTCCCACCCACTCGTGCGGTATCTCCACGAGGAACGATCTTCGACAGCCGCACCCTCCCCTCACCGGAGAAATCTCTCAAGTCGAGAATCTTTCGGTCTCCAGCGGGTGTTTTCTGTAATCCGAGAACTGTGGGATCGACCCCACTGTCGAGAATGGCGATGAGCACCCCGTGACCATCCGCGTTCGGATAGAGCCGGCGAAACTCATTGACCCCGGTGGCATCGAGTGGCATAAGGCCTTGCGCAAACGCTCTGGCCGGCGAGAGCACAGGGCCATGCTGATCACCTGCTTTCGAAGTCGCGGAATCACTCGGCAGAACCACCTGGGATGGGGCTTCACGGATCGGATCTACATTCGGCTTCGGGGCACGGGCGGCGGGCGAACATGCCACGAGAGCGGCTAGGGCACAGCCGAGAGAGCGAATCGAAACCATAAGGGAGTTATCGGTACGCGGGTGATTCGCCGAGGAGCACGAAGGCACCGAGGTGCGGGCCGCCATAGTTCGACGAGACACTCAACAGAAAAGCGAGCACGTCGCGGGTCTCTTCGGGAGTGATCACCGCGTCCACATGGCCTCGGGCCCCGGCGTGCCGAGCGTCGAGCTGCCTCTCGTAGTCTTGCCTCATGGCCTCGATCGCAGCCTGGACGGCCGAAGCAACGTCGCGCTTTTCCTTCTTCGCCCGTTCGAGCTCGGTCCCATAGGCCGCCATGATGGCGGATTCGACCTCCATGACACCCATCCGGCCGGTCGGCCAGGTTACGATGAAATCGGGGTCGAATCCCTGCCCAGCCATCGCGTAGTTCCCGGCCCCGGACGAATGATTGACGGTCAGCACAATTTTGGGGACGATCGCGGCCGCCATGGCTTCAACAAAATGGGCGCCCGCGCGGATAATTCCGGAATGCTCCGCCTCGGAGCCAACCATGAATCCGCTCACATCCTGGATAAACAAAATCGGCAATCCCTCACGGCTGGCGGTCTCGAGGAAATACGCGACTTTCTCCGCGCTGTCCGTGTAAATGATGCCGCCGAAACGCGGACGCTCGCCTTCTTTCGCCTTGATCATTCCGCGTTGATTGGCGATGATCGCCACCGGGCGTCCCTCGATGTGCGCATGACCACAGATCATCTCTTCCGCGTTGTGCGGTTGGAACTCGTCGAGCTGTCCTCCGTCCAGTAGGCAGCCGAGCACGTCGCGCATATCGTACGAGAGCCGATGATCGTGGGGCAGAATCGTGTAGAGGTCGCGGGGCGATCGGGCCGGCGCCGTCGCGTCCACCACCCGATGCTCCACTCGCACCGGTCTTGGCAAGCGACTGACGTACTCCCGGATACGGGTGACGCACTCCGCGTCGTTCTTCGCCGTGTAGTGGGCCACGCCGCTGATCTCGGTGTGAGAGCGTGCACCACCCAATACCTCGGCGTCCACGGTTTGCCCGGTGGCGCCCTTCACGAGGTTGGGACCGCCGAGCGCCATGAAGCTGGTGCCCTCGACCATGAAGATCACGTCGGAGAGCGCGGGCAGGTATGCCCCGCCGGCGATGCAACTCCCCATCACGGCGCTGATCTGCGGTACGTGAAGGTAACGTCGCATCATCACGTTGTAGTAGAAGATCCGTGCGGCGCCGTACTGCCCGGGAAATACGCCATTGGCGTACGGGAGATTCACGCCCGCACTGTCGACCAAATAGATGATGGGAATACGCTGGCGCATCGCGATCTCTTGCGCGCGCAGCATTTTCGTGATGGTCTCGGGCCACCAGGAGCCCGCCTTCACCGTCGCGTCATTCGCGATGACGACCACCTCACGACCCGCCACCACGCCCACACCGGTCAGGACACCCGCCCCTGGTGCCTGCCCATCGTAGCGATCGTACGCCATCAGCAGGCCGACTTCGAACCACGGTGTCCCGGGGTCGAGGAGCGCGGTGACCCGCTCGCGCGGCGAGAGCTTCCCTTGCTCGTGCATCTTCGCGACGCGTGCGGCGCCCCCGCCCTGCCGCAACCTCGCGGCAAGCTGGAGATATTCGGACGTCAGCTCCTGGAGACGGGTGACGCGTTCCGTTTTCGAGTCCTTCACGACCGGCTCGCTAGTGTTGGAGATGTTCGACTGCCCAGGTGTTGATGTAGTCGATCAGATCGCTGGTGGGAGTACCGGGGCCGAAGAGCCGCCCGATCCCGATTGCCTCGAGCGCCTCCTGATCCTCTTTCGGAATGATCCCGCCGCCGGTCACGAGCAGGTCGGGGCGGCCCATTTCATTGAGCAGTTTTCGGACGCGCGGGAACAGCGTCATATGGGCGCCACTCAAGATCGACAGGCCCACCACGTCGACGTCCTCCTGCACCGCAGCCGTGGCGATCATTTCGGGGGTCTGATGGAGCCCGGTATAGATGACCTCCATCCCGGCGTCGCGCAGAGCGGCGGCCACAACCTTCGCGCCACGATCGTGTCCGTCGAGCCCAGGTTTGGCAACGAGAACGCGAATGGGGCGAGCGGGAGAAGGGCGAGTCGTTTCAGGCATAAGGCGTTACTCGGTGGTCACGAGAGAGGAAACGAATTCGGACCGATCGGTCCCGGCGAGCAAATCCGCGATCACGGCGGTCACCGGCTGAGACGGCGACACCAAGACGGCCCGCAAGCCGGCGCGCCCCGCTCCGACCACGTCGACCTCGTACAAGTCCCCGACGTAGAGTGCTTCGGCGGCCGGCACCGCGAGCGCATCGAGGGCCACCTGAAAAATACGGGGATCGGGCTTTTCGAACCCGACACGATGTGAATCGACCACAACCTCGAAGCAGCCGAGCAATCCGGCCGCGCTAAGCGCTTCATCGACGCGCCCGTCGCTATTGGAAACGACGCCCAGCCGAAACCCGCGCGTCCGCAGCGATTCCAGCCCTTCCCTCGTCCCTGGTGCGGTTTCACACCACAAGTGGCGCTCGGCGTGCAGCTTCGCCAAGCACTGTTTCACGTCCTCCAGCCGGTCGGCGGGGACTCCCGCCAAAAGGAAAAGTCGATCTAGAAACGTGGTGGCCCTGCTCCGGTCGTTGCCGCGGACCTGTGCCATGGCCTGGGCCGCTTCGGCGCTTTGCGCCCGGAGACCTTCGCCAGTGATGGACAGCCGCAATTCCTGGCTCACTCGAGCGCCGATCCGCGCGTAGTCCAAGAAGACGAGCGTGTTCCCGGCATCGAAGAGGACCGTCCGGAGAACGCCCATCTCAGAAGAAGATGGGTTCGCGATACGCACCGTAGACTCGCTCCAGGACTTCCCGGATCTCGTACAGCGTGCAGTAGGCGCGGGCACAATCCAACATCGCCGGGATGATGTTCTGGTCCGCAGCGGCGGCGCCTTGCAGCGCCTCGAGCCGCTGCCGTACCAACGATTGATCGCGGGTGGCCTTGAGCTGGCCGATCCGGACCCGTTGAGTTCGATCCGCCTCGTCACCGATTTTGAGGATCGCGACCTCGCTCTCGTCACTTTCGACAAATTCGTTCACCCCCACAATGGTCCGCCGGCCGGCCTCAACATCGGCCTGGAACCGGGCAGCCGAGCTCGCGATCTGGCGTTGGAACCATCCGGATTCGATCGCACTCACTACGCCGCCACGCGCGTCGATGTCGGCGAACAACGCCTCGGCCTCGCGCTCCATGGTGTCGGTCAGCGCTTCCACGAAATAGGAACCACCCAGTGGGTCGGCGACATTGGGCACGCCGCTCTCGTAGGCCAACACCTGTTGGGTTCGCAGCGCGATCCGGACCGATTCTTCGGTCGGAAGGGCAAGGGTTTCGTCAAAGGCGTTGGTGTGGAGCGATTGCGTTCCGCCCAGCACGGCCGCCATGGCCTGGTATGCCACCCGCACCACGTTGTTGATCGGCTGCTGCGCGGTGAGGGTGACCCCCGCGGTCTGGCAGTGGAATCGCATTTTCCAGCTGCGCTCGTCCTTCGCTCCGTACCGATCACGAAGATGACGGGCCCAGATCCGGCGTGCCGCGCGAAGCTTGGCGATTTCCTCGAAAAAGTCGTTATGCACATCCCAGAAGAACGACAGCCGGGGGGCGAACGTGTCCACCGGCAACCCACGGGCCACGCCGTGTTCGATGTAACAGAAGCCGTTGGCCAGCGTGAATGCCAGCTCCTGGGCCGCGGTGGCTCCCGCTTCCCGAATGTGATACCCCGAGATGGAGATCGTGTTCCACTTAGGAGTATGCTGGGCCGCCCACTCGAACATGTCGACAATGATTTTGAGCGCGGGCTCTGCGGGGAACACCCAAGCGTGCTGGGATTGGAACTCCTTGAGAATGTCGTTCTGGACTGTGCCTTGGAGCTTCGCAATATCGACGCCCTGTTTTTCCGCAGCGGCAACATAAAAGCAGAACAGAATCGCGGCGGGGCCATTGATCGTCATCGAGGTGGAGACCTGATCGAGCGGGATGCCGTCGAACAGGGTCTCCATGTCCGCCAAACTCGAGATCGCAACCCCGCACTTGCCGACTTCGCCCTCGGAACGCGGATGGTCGGAGTCGTAGCCCATCAGCGTCGGAAAATCGAACGCGACGGAGAGGCCGGTTTGGCCCCGTTGCAGGAGAAATTTGTACCGGGCATTGGTATCCGCCGCGGTCCCGAACCCGGCGAACTGGCGCATCGTCCACAGTTTGCCCCGGTAGAGCGTCGGATGGACACCCCGGGTGAACGGAAACTGCCCCGGCAAACCCAACTCGCGGTTGATGTTGTCTCGCAGGTCGAGCGGAGTGTACACCGATTCGAGCGGGCGTCCCGACACCGTACTGAAGTCGCTGTCGGTCCGGTGCGGGAGTCCGGCGGCCATCTTCCGCCACGCGGCAACCTCCGAGCGAAGTTGTTCGAGCTCTCGTTCCTGATCGGTCATCGTTCGGCTCCTTCGGTCATGCCGTCCTTGAGACTCTGCAAAATCTCAGCCGCTAATGCATAGGGGCTTTGCCGACCCTCCGCCAGCGCCGCCGCATGCCCCACGATCAACTGCTCGACCTGGGTTTCGCGCCAGAGCCAGCGGCGCAACGCCCGATCGACCACATCTCGGGTCCGTTCGACGAGGCGGTTCTTCCGGCGCGCAAACAGTTCCCCGCTCGATTGGAGCCAAGCATAGTGTCGGTCCAGGGCGCCGAGGAGGTCATCGAGGCCTTCATTTTTTGCGGCGGATGTCGCGACCACCGCATGGTCCCACGCCACAGGCACCGGCTCCGCGTCCGGGGCCGCCTCGACGGCCGGCCGGGCGCCTTTCCGGGAATGCCCCGCTCCGTGATGCGCCGGGACGTGCCGAAACGTATTCCCTTTTCGAATACCGAGGGTGATCTCGATCTCTCTCGCCAACTTCTCGGCGCCGGGGCGATCGGCTTTGTTCACCACGTAAATATCCGCGATTTCCATCACGCCGGATTTGAGCGTCTGAATGCCGTCACCCGACTCCGGTACCAGAACCAGGACGGTAGTGTCCGCCATGCGTGAAACGGCCAGCTCAGATTGCCCGACCCCAACTGTTTCGATCAGAATCCGGTCGAACCCCGCCGCGTCGAGCACGTCGCAAACTTCTCGGGTGCTCGTGGCCAGGCCCCCGAGGGAACCTCGAGTGGCCATGGAGCGGATGTAGACCCCCGGGTCCAGCGCGACCGACTCCATTCGGATCCGGTCGCCAAGAAGGGCACCGCCACTGAACGGGCTCGTTGGGTCTACCGCCACCACCGCTACCCGATCTCCCCGGGCGCGCAAGGCCGTCACCAATCGCTCGATTAGCGTCGATTTCCCGGCTCCGGGTGGCCCCGTGAGGCCAATCCGTTGGGCTCGCCCCAACCGCGGATGGATGGCCGCGAGAAGGTCCTCAAACCCCGGCCGGGCGTTCTCGACGGTGGAAATGGCGCGGGCGAGCGCAGACATCTTTCCGGCCGACAGATCCTCCAGAAGCTTTGCAAGGTCCATGCTGGAAAGAAAGCGCGGCGGGGGGGATGGGGAAAGGGAGGGAAAGCTTGGGGACCGCTGAAAGGGGAACGGGGCTGGCGACCGAGGATCAGGGACCGGCCGGGGACCGGGGACCATCAAGGCTGCGGGGTCGGCCGCATCAAGGGAATCAGGGTCGGTGACGCCCGCCGAACAAGGAGGCGCTCAATGCGAGTCGGGGTGGATTGGAGCACGTCAAATTCCAAACCAGAGAGCAGGAATCGTTCGCCGGTAACGGGAATCCGGCCGGCCAATTCAACCAACCGGCCGGCGATACTGCCGGCCGAGCCAGGGAGGGTGGTTCCGAATCGTTCGGCAACCTCGCTGGCAGCGATGGTGCCGTCCGTCTCAAACAGGCCGGGGTCGGCCTGGCGGGCCGGGACCGGGGGAATGTCGTGTTCGTCGTAGATCTCTCCGACCAGTGCCTCGAGCAGATCCTCGAGGGTCGCCATTCCCAACGTTCCGCCAAACTCGTCGAGAATTACCGCCAAATGGCGTCGCTCTCGTTGCATATCGAGGAGGAGGTCCCCGCAAGACCGGCTCGCCGGAGCCACCGAGACGGGGCGAATCGGCAGCGGATCGCCGGCGCGAAGTTTGAACAGGTCGAAGGCATGCACCATACCGATGATCTCGTCCAAACTCCCGCGATAAACGGGTACCCGGGTGTACCCGCTTTCGGTGAAGACCCGACAGATCTCGGTGAAGCCCGTGTGCTCTTCCACGGCGATCAGATCGGTCCGTGGCGTCATCGCTTCCCGAACCGGCCGTTGCATGAAGTTCACGACTCCCCCCACCATCACGAGCTCGTGGTCGGGGGCGAACCCGACAGCCGCACCTTCCCGCCAGAGCGCGCGCAGTTCTGAAGGCTTCGCGACCCCGCGCGCGGGGAGCACCAGGCCCAACAGCCGGCCCCACGGCCGAAGAATCGGGCTGAGCCAGTCGGCGACTCGCTCCGCCCGACTTTCAGTGAGCCAGCGGGGCAGCAGGTAACCGCTGAACAACATCACCGGCACCGACACGAGGAGGAGCAGCGCGCCGACTTCGAGAAGACTGGCTCCGCCGAACAGTGCGGTCGAGGCGGCGCCGACCAGAATAATTCCGAGTGAGGTGGTGGCCGCCGCGGCGATGAGTTCTCGCTCCACACCAGCAACCCATTCCAACGATTCACTTCCGCCCCGGAGGCGCCGCGAAACGGCATCCGCGAGGGTGGTGCGGCTCGAGGCGATGAGCGCGGCGCCGGCGCTGGCCCCGAACAGGGTGAGGAGGAATCCGAGCACGATGGCGGACCAGATCACGACTCCGCCTCCACCCCGGCCTCATCAGGCTCCACGGCCGGCACGGCTTCAACCGCAACGCGCCGAACCCGGCGCCGGACGACCTGTTCCACTTCAAATCGATGCCCCATGAGGTCGAACGCTTCGCCGGGGCGCGGCACATGCCCGAGTTCGGCGAGGACGAGTCCCCCGACCGTGTTCACATCTTCGCGGCCAAAGGATGTTTCGAGAGCCGCTTCGAGTTCGCTCAGAGGAACACCACCCTGCACCGTCCATCGACGCTCGGCCACCTTCTGCAACGGCACCACCTCTTCCGTATCGTATTCGTCTTGAATTTCCCCGACGATCTGCTCGAGAATGTCCTCGAGAGTCATGATGCCGGAGGTGCCGCCGAACTCGTCCACCACAACCGCAATGTGGCTCGGACCGCGTTGGAAGTCTCGCAGCTGACGATCCAGCGTCTTGGCCTCGGGTACGAAACTGGCCGGCCGAATCAGCGCGTGCCAATCGCCTGCTCCCTCCTCGGCGGTGAGCCCTTCCAGCATGTCCTTGGCGTAGATGATGCCCACCACGGAGTCCGGGTCCCCGTCGATCACCAACACCCGCGCGTGTTCGGAACTCCGGAGAATCGCGAACACTTCCTCGCGCGTGGCGGACACATCCACGGCCACGATGTCGAGCCGCGGGGTCATGACCTCGGCCACCGTCATGTCGTCGAGTGAAAAAACCCCGTGCACCATCCCCCGATGGGCGGCAGCCGCCAGCGGTTCGCTCATCCGTCGGGGCCGAATCCGGCCTCGATCGGCCCAGGACACCAGCTGCACGAGGGGTCGAAAAAGCGCAATGGTCCGAACCGCCGTCGCCCGAGCCGGCGCCACCCACTCGGGCGCGATCGAAGGCACCAGGCGGGGCAGCAGGTCCCCCAGCACCCAGACCAGGGTGACGACCACCATCAAGCGCCCCAAGGCTTCCACGGGCGGCCAGGACCACCACGAGACCGCCAGCGCGGAGCTTGCTCCAGCCAGCACCAACAACGCGATATGGGTGACGTACAAGGAGCGGGGCACCGAGAGACCATCGAGCTCTACCGGCAGCTGCACGGCCATCACCCGCGGCAACTGAGGATCGCCCTCCGCCGCCAGCGCCATCAACGCGGCCCACAGGGTGAACCCCAACGCCGCGAGCGGAGCCACCCAGAGTTGGAGTGCGGCGATCATCGGGCTCCGAGCCCCACGAGCAGCCGCTCCTGGCGGCGCCACATCGGCGAGGTCATCCGAGAGGCATCCTCCGGGTGGTCATAGCCCAACACGTGTAAGGTCCCATGAATCACCAGGCGGAGGAGCTCTTCCCGAAGGGGAACCCGCCATCGTCGAGCTGCCGCCGCGGCCGCCCAAGGAGAGATGTAAATGTCCCCCACAAGGCGTCCGCCGGGGGTTGGCAGAGCAAAGGCCAGCACATCCGTCGGCCGGTCATTTCCCTTGTGGGTCCGGTTGAGCGTGCGCATGGCTTCGCGTCCGAGAAAGGTGACCGAAATACACGCCGTGCGGCGCTCGCGCCGGAGAACCCCCACCACGGTGCGCTCCACGAGAGCGGCCGGGATCGGTTTGAGGCGGCCCGTCACCACGACCTGGAGGTTCACCGCCGCAACGGCAAGCGGGTCAGCCGTTCTGATCCTCCGCGTAGGCACGGATGATCTCCTTCACCAAACGATGGCGCACCACGTCCACGTCGGTCAGGTAGTGAAACGCGAGTCCCTCGATGCCGGGGAGAATGCGCTCGATTTGAATCAGGCCGGAAGCTTCACGATGCGGAAGATCGATCTGGGTCTTGTCACCGGTGACGACGGTCCGGCTGTTCACGCCGAGTCGGGTGAGAAACATCTTCATCTGGGCCCCGGTGGCGTTCTGCGCCTCATCCAAAATGATGAAGGCATCGGAGAGCGTACGACCGCGCATGTAGGCGAGTGGCGCGATCTCGATGGTCCGCGTCTCGATGGCCTTGAGCATCTTGTCGTGGGGCATCATATCTTCGAGGGCATCGTAGAGCGGACGAAGATAGGGATCTACTTTCGCTTGGAGATCACCCGGCAAGAAGCCCAGGGATTCACCCGCTTCGACCGCCGGGCGCGCGAGAATGATGCGTCGCACGCGCTTTCGGGCGAGCGCCTCGGCCGCTTTCGCGACGGCGAGATAGGTCTTCCCCGTCCCGGCGGGACCAATGCCGATCACGATATCGTTGGCGGCAATGCATTGGAGGTAGTCGCGCTGACCTTGCGTCTTGGGAACGATCGCCCGACGGAGACCCGGCAGCAGAATGCGCATTTCATTGTTGGCCAACACCGACTCGGCCGACCCGTTTCCGTTCGTGCCGGTGTCTCCCGCCAACCGGAATACGTCTTCCGGCGAGACCGCCTCGCCGATGCGGGCCAAGTCGATCATGCCCTGGACGACCGGGCCCGCCCGCTCGACCTGCTCGGGCGGTCCGACGATCGCGAGCGAATCTCCTCGAAGCGACGCGCGCACGCTGAGCGCTCGTTGGACTTCGAGGAGGTTTACGTCGTTCACCCCAGCCAACAGCAGGGGGTCGGCACCTTCAATGGAGAGTCGAAGAACGGTTTCGTCGGACATACGCTCCTTGGCCAAAGGGAACGAACCTCGCGTTTTAGTCGCGCAGTCGCACGTGCAGCGCGGCGAGCTCATTGTCGCTCACCGGTACCGGCGCGCCTTCGAACAACGCGCGTGCGGTCGTGGTTTTTGGAAACGCGATCACGTCGCGCAGCGACTGGGCGCCGGCGAGCAACATCGCCACCCGGTCGAACCCGATCGCGAACCCGCCATGCGGCGGCGCGCCGGACGCGAGACCATCGAGCAGGAAGCCAAAGCGGCGCCGGCTCTCCGCCTCGTTGACGCCGAGAAGACCAAAAACCCGCTGTTGCAACGCGGGATCGGTGATCCGGATCGAACCACTTCCCAATTCGACGCCGTTATAGACCGCATCGTAGTGCAACGCCCGGCAACGCCAGGGGTCGCGATCGAGAAAGGACACGTCGTCGCGATGGGGTGAGGTGAACGGATGATGGACGAATACCGGCGCCCCGGTCTCCGGGTCCGGCTCGAAAAGTGGAAAATCGACTACCCATGTGAACGCGTGCGTGGTGCGCGGGACGCCCGCCCGCCGGCCGAGGGCGGTCCGCACCAAGTGGAGCGCGGGGGACGTCACCGCGTCCTTTCCCACCACCCCGAGGACGAAATCACCCTCCTCCCCGCCTACGCGTTCGAGGCTCCCAGTTCCGAAGGCCTTCACGCCCTGACCTTCCCAACCCGTACCGGTCTGTTTGGCCCAGAGCAGTCCGCCGGCGCCGGCCCCTTTAACCAGAGCGGCTAGCGCGTCAATCTCTTTCCGGGAAATGGCCCCGATATCCCGGGTCCGAATCCCCCGAAGCCGGCCGCCGCCCGCAATCGGATCCCGGACAAAGGGCGCGGCATCCTCGGCAACTTGGGCCGACCAGTCCTCAATTTCGAGCCCAAAACGAAGGTCCGGCTTGTCGATGCCGAAGCGCTCCATCGCCGCGCGCCAGGCCAGACGAGGAAACGGCGCCTGGACCTCCTGCCCGGCCTCCCGCCACAGGTCCACCAGCACCTGCTCCACGACAGCCTGTACATCCTCCGCGCTTACGAAGGACGCTTCGAGATCGATTTGGGTAAACTCGGGCTGACGGTCAGCCCGAAGATCTTCGTCCCGGAAGCACCGGGCGATTTGGAAATAACGATCGAACCCGGCCACCATGAGCAATTGCTTGTAGATCTGCGGAGACTGGGGTAGCGCGTAGAATTCGCCCGGATTCACCCGGCTCGGGACGAGATAGTCGCGGGCGCCCTCGGGCGTCGGCTTGGTGAGAATCGGCGTCTCGATTTCGAGAAAGCCGAGGTCCGACAGCGTTCGCCGCGCCCGCTGCGCCAACTGGTGCCGCAATAGGATATTCCGTTGGAGTTCGGGTCGACGCAGGTCCAATACCCGGTGCTTGAGGCGGAGCTCTTCGGACGGAAGGTCTTCGTTTTCTTTCCGCGCGACGGGAATCGCTGGGGTGACGGCGGGCCCCACGAGTTCCAAATGGCTGACGTAGACCTCCACCTCGCGCGAGCCCATGCTGTCATCCCGCGCCGGGTTCGGCCGGAGTTGGACCACGCCTTCCACGAGCACGACATTTTCCACGCCGAGACTCGCGGCCCGCGCGAGCACGTCGGGTGGAGTCCACTTCGGATCGCAGGAGACTTGAACGAGTCCGGCCCGGTCCCGGAGGTCCAGGAACACGATTCCGCCCAAGTCCCGCCGTCGGTGGACCCATCCCCCGAGGCGGACTCGAATTCCCACATGGGCCCGCGTCAGTGAACCACAACCATGGGAGCGGTACGAGGTAGCGGTCACCAAGGGCACGGCGCACGGGAGGCAAAAGGAGGCGAGTCCATCGCGAAAACGTAATCCCCGAGGATAGCCGGATCAAGCAACACAACAACGGCCTTCGAGCGAAGCCAAAGGGAGACAAGGACTTCCGCCGTGGAGCCCGAGGGTCGGAGCCGTGACCGGGCGGATCCTACTGCCGTACGCCCGCCAGCGCCCCCGCCTCGCCAAAATGGGCCACGGCGGTTTGCACTCCCGGGTCCATCCGCCCGATGACACTGTAGAGCCCTTTCTCTCCCCACTTCACCCACCCGATTTCCTCCAGAACGCCTTGCTCGAGCAAGATCGCAGACTTCGGGTCCCCGGGCACTTCGATTCCCCGTCCGAGCGCAAAACTCCGCAGCTCCAGCAGTGCAGCTGGCGGCATACGCAAGTTCCCGAGAAACTCCACCAGGCTGGGGTAGCGCACCACATTGGCAGTGACATACGCGCCCACCCATTGCACGAGTGTATTCGACTCCTGAAGCTTCGCGAGCCACACCGGCGCGGCGGCCACCGGAGGCACCATCACGTCCGGAAAAATGCCGCCGCCACCATACGCCACCCGGCCTCCATCGGTGCGGCACGACGGCCGGCCAGCAGTGTCCCGATCCGCGAGGGCCAACCGGAAGTACTCGCGCCGTACGATGTTTTGGTACGCACGTTGAATCACGCGTCCACAAGGCGTCCGCAATCGGCCGACGACGAGCATGATGAGCGAGCCGTCCTCCAGCGGAAACCCTCGCATCAAGAGGGACTTGCCGAAACTCGGCCGGCCCACAATCAACGCGCGATCATGGTCCTGCAGTGCCCCAGCAACCAATTCGCTGGCGCTCGCAGTGCCTTCGTTCACGAGGATTATGGTGGGGAGTCGGCGCTCTTTCTTCCAAAAGGAGCGGTGCACTCGGACGCTGTCCGGTCTTTCCTGTTTGCGCGCCTCCGAGATGTATACCAACGCCCCGGCGGGGAGGAACTCACCCGCGACCTGGGCGGCTTCGGCGACACTACCACCACCGTTGTCGCGCAAATCGAGAACCAGCCGAGTCATGCCTTGCCCCTCGAGTTGACCCACCGCGGCATGCAGATCGTCCCCGACCTTCTCACGCGAGAACGTGGTGATCCGGATATAGCCGGTTTCTCGGTCCAGCAAGAGCGCTGCGGGCACCGCGCTGGCCTCGGCCACCGACTCCCGTTCGACCGCCCGTTCGAGTTCCACCAAGGAACCATCCACTCGCTGACGGCGGAGCCTGAGCTTGACCGAACTTCGCCGTTCCCCCGACAGACTCAACTCCAATTCGTACCCACTCTCGGCCGCGACCGGTTTTCCATCGACCGATACCAGTTCATCGCCCGGCAGCACGTCGAGCCGAGCCGCCTTTGACCCCGGCTCCACACTGGCGACGATCGGGCTCCCGCCAACAAACCGGAAATTCACGGGAAGGGGCACCAACTTTCCCGCCCGGACCTGCTCGTCCTTCTCCGGGGATAGTCGAGCGGCTGGGATGACGTACGAATGGGGATCGGCCGCGTGCACCATCCCTTCGATCGCGGCCATGAGGAGGTCGTGACTATCGACGGAATCCGCGTGGTTCACCCGGATCTGGTTGAGCACCTGACTGAACATCTGCAGGTCTTCGTAGGCGGTCCGTTTCCGAAGCGGAGAGCTCGGTTGCTGCCCGAACCCCTGAGCCGATGCCACTAACGCCACCAGGAGCGCTAACCAATAAGAGCGCGGTCGGGTCATGGCTTCCCCCCATTGAGCTCTAGCACATGCGCCCGGATCTTCGCGGCCTTCGTATCGCCGAAGATGGTGCGGGCCAGGTACCCATTGTAGTGCGAGATGGCCTCTGGAATCTTGACCTGCGCCTCCTCGGCGTAGGCCAAGGCCAGGTAGGAATCGGCCGCATAGGGCTCCAACTCCACCACCTTGCGAAATTCTGCCGCGGCCTCCTCATACTGCTTGAGTGTCAGCAGCAGATTTCCGTATTGAATGTGAGGAGTCACATCCTCGCCGCGGATTTGCACCGCAAGTTCCATTTCACTCCGGGCAGTGCTCGTATCACCGGTGGCCAGGGCCAAATTGGCCAGGCTCAGGTGGGCCGGGTAATAGGCGAGATCCTCTTCGAGCGCATGCCCGAAGGCAACTTTCGCCCCCAGCAGGTCACCCTTCCTGAGCAGGACGATCCCAACACGGTGGTGCAAGACCGCTTTGGATCGATAGAAGACGACAACCTCCTTCTTGTCTTTGGTCTGCATTTCGTCGATTGCGCTCGCGAGTTCGACCAAGGCGCTGTCGTACACCCCCATCAAAAAGAAAATGCTGGCCCGATCGGTATGGGTGGTCGCGTTGCTTCCCTTCTTCTTCAGTGCCTCACCATAGTGCTTGAGGGCTTCAGGAAATCGACGATCGCTGTAGGCCAGCCATCCCTGCATCCGGGGATTGCCGCTCCTCATCAGATACGTCTCGATCTCGAAGCGGATGGAGGACTGGGAAGTCTCCGCGGCGCTCTGTGGGTTTCTCCGGCGAAGGTCATCTTCGACCAATCGGATGTAATAATCGGTGAGCAGCCCTCGATCGAGATCGCGCACCAGAAATGGGTTCAACGCCTCGGCTCGATACAGGAGCGAGTCCGCGAACCGAACCTCCCTCGAGTTCGCCACCCGTTCGTCCCCCTCCAGATACCGAGTCAGACGAGCGGGGTCCGAGCGAAGGATTGCCGTCCGGGCCGCGTAGAGGGCTTCGGGCCAGCTCGGTTGGAGGCGGAGGGCCCAGTAGAACGCCGCATCGGCCTCGTCCGCATCGCTGTCGAGCATACGGAGGCCATAGCGATAGTACGCGAGAGCGTTGTTGGTGTCCGTGCCCGTGATCTGCTTGGGCCGCTTCGGGGCCTTCCGACCGTCCTTTTGGGCCGAGCCGCTCCCCGAGGCCACCATCAGCAGCAGTGCAACCAAACACCAATTTCGGTGGCGCACGAGTGTGGCTCCTGTGGAGGAAGCAACGGTGGGAACCCCAGTTTAACCACCGCCACGGTTTTCAAGCAATCCGCAGAACGAGTTATCTTTCCATCATGGATCTACCAATAGCACCAGGGTCGACAATCCTGGACCAAACTCCCCCCGAAGCCAGGCGGACCATCGAGACCTGGGTTGCCGAGCGGGGGCTCCCACGCTATCGGGCGGGGCAGATCATTCAGCGACTCTGGCAACATCCGATGGCAAGTTGGGACGCCGCTACGGAGCTGCCCGCGCCACTCCGGGGCCTACTGACGGAAACCTTCCCTCTTCCCCGACTCACTGCGGATGTTATCCAGCGCTCCAGCGATGGTACCCGTAAATACCTGTGGCGATTAGCGGATGGGGAGGCGATCGAGTCGGTGATGATTCCGACCGGGAGTCGGCGAACCCTGTGCATCTCTTCACAATCGGGCTGCGCCCTAGGTTGTGTGTTCTGTGCCACCGGCACCATGGGCTTTCGGCGGAATCTCAGTGCCAGCGAGATCGCGGGCCAGGTCCGCGAGCTGATACTCGAAGATGCCGCGGCAAAACCGACCAATATCGTATTTATGGGTATGGGGGAGCCTCTGTTGAATTGGCCGGCAGTGGATCGGACCTTGACGATTCTCAACCATCCCAACGGATTCGGAATCGGCGCGCGGCATATCACGCTGTCCACCGTGGGGATTCTTCCCGGGATTGAAGCGCTCGCCAAGCGCCCCGAACAATTCCGGCTCGCCATTTCGTTGCACGCTCCGACCAAGGATCAGCGGCGCGCCCTCATGCCGATCGAGAAAAAGTATGACCTCGATGCCGTGATGCGGGCCGCCCGGGCCTTTGCGCGCCGAGTCACCTTCGAATATGTGTTGATCGCGGGGAAGAATGATGCGGACGCGGACGCGGATCGCCTCGCTAAGATGGCCCGCCCCCTCGGCGCACTGGTCAACCTGTTGCCGCTCCACCCCGGCGGCGACCCCCAACTGATGCCGTCGAACGCCGGCCGCATTCGGGCGTTCGCCGACCGGCTGCGGAATCAGGGCATCGAGGCGGTCGTCCGCCGAAGTCGCGGATTGGATATCAGCGCCGCGTGCGGCCAGCTCACCGTGGAGGTGGATGGCAAACGACGCCGGTTCAGTCCAGCCGCATTCGATGCTGCAGTTGGGCGAAGCGAGGATCCGACCGCAACGAGTCAACCAGCGGCTGTGCCATTAAGCAGGTCAACCAGCCGCGCCGCTCCACGTAGGCGCGTTCGATCTCGGTGAACGCTCGATCCGGATCGCCGAGCCCGAACGCAATGGTGGCGAGGTCTGGGACCTACTCGGTGCACCTCGCCGTCAAGGGACACACAGCGTCGACATCCCTGGTCCTCAAGCCGGGCCCTCGAGTCCACGTGCCCGACGCCGACCAGAAAGCTCATCTCGCCTTTGCGCTCCAAGCCCGCGACGAGATATCCCGCGTGACTCGTTGTGTGGCAGCGGTGGCGCCCCCGAGGTAGGAAGATCACAGGGGACGAAGTGCGACCGGGAACGGCTCCGAGGAATCTGTCCGACAGCACCTCCAGAGCGCGACACCCACCACCCGACCCAAAGGCTGGCCCATGGGAACAGTTCTCTCCGACGTCCGCGCCGCCCTACGTTCCCTCAGGAAGCACCCGGCCTTCACCGTGGTCGCGGTACTCACTCTCGCCTTGGGGGCCGGGGTCAATACCGCAATTTTCAGCATCGTGAACGCGGTACTCCTCCGCCCCCTACCCTACAGCCAACCCGATCGATTGGTGGCCCTGGGCGACGTAAATGTGCGACGCGGCTTTGCCGGACTCGCTTCGACACCGCCGAACTATGTCGATTGGCGTGACCGCACGACCGCCTTTGCGGAAATGGCGGCGCTCAATCAATCCACCTTTGCTTTGACCGGGTTCGGCGAGGCTGAACAAGTCGAGGCACTGGCAACCACTCCCAACTTCTTCGCGACCTTCGCGGCCTCGCCGGCCCTGGGGCGAGCCTTCGCGCCGGAGGACGGCATGGAGGGAGGAGAGTTCGTGGCGGTCCTCAGCCACGGATTTTGGCAACGGAGATTTGGCGACGACCGAGGCGCGATTGGACGATCGCTCACGTTGGACGGACGGCACTACACAATCATTGGGATCATGGCGCCAGACTTTCGCTTTCCGGCCGTGGGCGCCGGGGCGGACATCTGGGTTCCGCTCGTTCTCGGTCCGGACATCGCGACCCAGCGTGGTGCGCATTTTCTCAGCGTTATCGGCCGTCTCAAAGCCGGCGTCACTCTCACTACCGCACAGACCCAGCTTACCCAGGTTGCCGCCCAACTGGAGACGGCCTTTCCGAACACGAACACCGGATGGACAGTCCGGGCGCGGAGCTTGCGCGACGACGTGGTGGGCGAGGTGGGTCCCGCGTTGTGGATTCTGTTCGGCGCGGTCGGGGTCGTCGTGTTGATCGCCTGCACCAACATCGCAAATCTGACGCTGGTGAAAGCGGGTGAGCGAACGATCGAGGTGGCGATTCGGGTCGCCCTGGGAGCCGAGCGGGGGAGAATCGTCCGCCAGTTGCTGACCGAAAGCCTCGTAGTGGCTATGATGGGTGGGTTGGCCGGCTTGGCGCTCGCGGCGCTCACCCTCAAGGTCTTCGTCGCCTTGGGCCCCCAGGGCATCCCTCGCCTCGGGCAGGTGAGTATTGATCTGCCTGTCTTGGGCTATACCGCCGTGCTGACCATTATCACCGCCGTCGTCTTTGGGCTCGCCCCGGCGCTGAGCGCGTCCCGGCCGGACCTGGTCGCATCGCTTCGATCCGCCAGACGCGGGGTGGTCGGCTCCGGTGGCGCGGCGTTCCGCGGCGGCTTGGTGGCGGGAGAGATGGCGTTGGCCCTGCTCCTGGTGGCCGGCTCCGGGGCGCTGCTCCGCGGATTCCTCCGGCTTCGCGACACCAACCCAGGGTTCGACGCCCAGAACACCTTGACCTTCGACCTCTCTCTTCCCGAAACGAAGTACGCCGACGGGTCTCGAATCACAGCCTTTCTCGAGGCCCTCGAGCGCAGGCTTCACGCGCTGCCTGGCGTCACGACCGCCGGTGCGGCGTTTGGATTGCCGTTGAGTGGGGTCGGATTTCATGGCTCCTTCACCATCGATGGCGCGCCGCCTCCGCGTCCTGAGGATGACGTCTCTGCGGATATTCGCGTGGCGTCCCGAGGGTACTTCGAGGCGCTTCGAATTCCCCTCAGGCGAGGGCGCCTTTTCGAGGCGACGGACCTTCGGACGTCTCCGCACGTGCTCCTCATTAGCGAGGCGATGGCCCGCCGATATTGGCCGAACGGAGATGCCATCGGAAAGCGGCTCACCACGAGAGCGAGGCCCGGCCCGGATACAATCGAAGGAGAGGTTGTCGGTGTGGTCGGCGATGTTCACGGCGAGGCGCTAGGACGTGATGCGGGTCCGCTGATGTATGCGGCTTTGAGTCAGGTTGCTTCGAGCGGCATCAGCATGGTGATTCGAACGACGAGCGACCCATCCGCGCTCGCGAAAGCAGCGCGGGGCGAGGTGGCCGCTCTCGACCCGGCGCTCCCGGTGACCGAATTGCAAACGATGGAAGCCCGGGTGAGTTCCTCCATCGCTCAGCCCCGATTCTACTTGGTACTGCTCGGCGTTTTCGCCACTGTGGCATTGGTGCTCGCCGGCGTGGGCTTGTACGGCGTCATATCCTATACCGTGGCGCAGCGCATCGGTGAGATCGGTCTTCGGCGGGCGCTGGGCGCGAACGACGGCAGCGTGGTCCGACTCGTCGTTGGACGCGCGATGGGGCTCTCACTCCTCGGACTTGCGATCGGCCTCGGTGTCACCGTCCTGACCGCGCCGGCCCTCGCTCGACTCTTGCCCGGCACGAGTCCGCTCGAACCGATGGTGCTGGCGGGCGACAGTCTGGTCTTGCTCGTTGCCTCGCTTGCGGCTTGCAGTCTACCGGCACTGCGAGCCGTGCGAGTGGACCCGGTCATTGCCATGCGGCAGGACTGAGGCCGGCCCGGGGTGAGAGTTCTCCGGTACCTCCTCCGACTCGTGCTGCGAATCTTTTTTCGACGCGTGGAGGTCACCGGGGCCGATCGGATTCCACCCGAAGGACCGGTGATCCTACTGCCGAACCACCCCAACGGGCTGGTGGACCCGGTCCTCATTCTCACCGCGACGACGCGTCAGGTCGTCCCGCTCGCCAAGGCGCCGCTCTTTCACATGCCCGTCGTGGGATGGGTCGTCCGAGCTCTCGGCGCCATCCCGGTTTACCGGCGCCAGGATGGCGCAAGCGATCCGCGGGGGAATCGGACGATGTTTGCAGCGGCCGGGCTGGCGCTCGCCCGGGGTCGCGCGATCGTGATCTTCCCTGAAGGGGCGTCCCACAGCGACCCCGACCTCCGACCACTCAAGACGGGCGCGGCGCGTATCGCGCTTGGCGCGGAGGGAGTCGGACGGATCGCTCTCGTGCCGGCCGGACTTTACTATACGGAGAAGGCCATTTTTCGGAGCGATGCCCTCTGCTATTTCGGAACCCCATTTTTCGTCGACCCGATTCCTCCCGGTCCCGATGGCGAGCCCGAGCCGGCCGCCGTTCGCGCGTTGACTCAGCACATCGACCAGGCCCTTCGCGCGGTGACTCTCCAAGCCACGGAGCATGAGGCTCTCGGACTGGTGGCCCGAGCGGAACGGCTGCTTTCGGTGGATGCTTCGGATCGGCGTCTCGAAGGTCGGTTCAAGCTCCGCCAACGACTCCTCGATGGCTACAGCAAACTTCGCGCGCGCTCGCCCGAACGATTGGCGGCACTCGAGCAACGGATCCGGAGGCATGAGGAACGATTGGACGGCGCCGGCCTCGACCCTCACGATCTCCGGCAGCGACACTTCACCTTCGCGAGTGTCACAACCTATACCCTGCGGTCGCTTCTTTTCTTCACCGCGCTCATCCCATTTGCCGTCCCCGGTGCGCTACTTCACTTCCTCCCGTATCGGGTCGTCGGCATGTTGGCCAACCGGATCGCCACGGAATCGGATGTGCTCGCCACGACCAAGGCCATGGCCGGCCTCCTGCTTTTTCCACTCACCTGGCTCCTGGTTGGGGCGGTCGCCGGGCAAATCTGGGGATGGCGGCTTGGGCTCGCCGCGGTCATGGCGCAGCCGCTCCTCGGATACGCCGCCCTGGTGCTGCAGGAGAAGCTCGATCGATTCCTCGGGTCGACCCGCGCGTTCATGCTGTATGTGGCGGGCCGAGAGCGATTTCTTCGGCTGCTGGCGGAGCGGGCGAGCATCGCGCGAGAAATCCAAGACCTGGCGTCGCTGCTCGACGCGTAGCGTGCGCTTTCAAACCGGGTCAGGCACCGGGTCACCCCGAAAGAAGGCGCGAACATTTTCGACGGCTTTCATGCCCATGGCTTCGCGGGTTTCGATGGTCGCGCTCCCGACATGCGGAAGGAGAACGACGTTGTCGAGCTCGAGGAGGCCCGGAGTGAGGTTGGGCTCCTGTTCGTACACGTCGAGACCGGCCCCCGCGAGGTGATTCTCGCGCAGCGCGGAGACGAGCGCTGCCTCATCCACCACCGATCCTCGAGCGGTGTTGATGAGAAATGCCCCCGGGCGCATGGTGCGGAGGCGGCTACCATTGATCAGGTGATGCGTCGACGACGTACCCGGACAGTGAAGGCTCACGACGTCCGATTCCGCGAGCAACTCCGACAAATTCGCCCGCGGGGCGGCCCCGGTTTCCTGGTAGGTGGCAGGATCCGGTGGGCGTGGAGTCCAGAACAGGACGCGCATCCCAAAACCCTGGGCGGCTCGCGTCGCTACGGCGCGACCGATGCGGCCGAACCCCACAATCCCGAGTGTCTTGCCCGAGACGCTGACGCCGAGCTGATCCATCGGCGCCCAGCCGGACCAGCGACCGGAGCGCAGCCGCCGTTCGGCCCGCCCGGCCCCTCGCATCACCATGAGGATCAAAAGGAGCGTCAGGTCCGCGGTGCACTCGGTCAGCACCCCGGGGGTATTGGTGACGACGACGCCCCGGCGGTGCGCTCCGCCCACATCGATGTGATTGACGCCAACGCCGAAATTGGCGAGGATCTTCGTACGAATCGGCCCGGCTGAGAACAAGGCGGCGGGGAGCCGGTCGGCGACGCAGGGCACGAGACCATCCGCGGCCTGTAGCGCTCGCGCCATCTCGGCCTGGTCGAACGGGCGATCTGACCGGTTCGGAACAAACTGGAATTCTCGGCCGAAGATTGCCTCGACCCGATCCGGGAGCCGTCGGGTGGCCATGACCACGGGCCGATCAGGCATGAGCGGATCTCCAAACAAGGGAAAGTGCCACCTGAATGACTGACCCGCACGGGTTGTTGCGCCACGCGTATCTTGCGGCTGTCGCCGCCGCCGAACCCGGCGCTGCCGTGACCCGGGCCCTCGGTGCCGAGGCTCCTCCGGCCGGACGTGTGTTCATCGTCGCCCTGGGGAAAGCGAGCGAGGCGATGGCGCTGGCGGCCATTACCTGGCTGGCGGACCATGGGGTGGAACCCTCCGGAGGGTTCCTCGTCGCGCCGGAGGCAGTACGACCACCGCACCCCGCGTTGGTGGCCACCGTTGGAGACCATCCAGTCCCGGGTGCTCGCTCCGAGGAATCGGCCCGCAGGCTCGGGACGGCGTTGCCCGCGCTCCATCCCACCGATGAAGTGTGGGTACTGCTTTCGGGCGGCACGTCGAGCCTCCTCGGGGGTCCCGTGGAGGGCGTGACCGCCACCGAATTGGCGACGATCAATCGCCTCCTCCTCGCCTCCGGGCTCGACATTCACGACATGAACACGGTGCGGAAGCGCTTTTCGCGATGGGGCGCGGGCCGGCTCGCCCAGGCCTTGGCGCCGGCGCGAGTCCGTTGTTTGGCGCTCTCCGATGTCCCCGGAGACCACGCGTCAAGCATCGGGTCCGGCCCGTGCGTCCCCGATGCGATCGTCGCGGCCGAGGTGCTGACGTTGTTGGAGCAGTGTGGGCTTCACGCGCACTTTCCGCCCCGGGCCCTCGAACTTCTTAGCCGTCAGATGCACGGCCTCGCCCGGGAAACGCCCAAGCCGGCCGACGAGGCTTTCCGCCACACGACGATGCGGATCGTGGCCCACAATTACGATGCGCTGCAAGGCGGGGCCACGGTCCTATCGGCTGCCGGCATTCCCGCGGACATCGCCCCGATGCAACTGACGGGGGAGGCGGCGGTCGAAGGGCGCCGGCTCGCCGAACGGCTCGCGGAGGCCGTCGGCCCGCGCGCGTTCCTCTGGGGCGGCGAAACCTCCGTGACCCTGCCCCGGGAGGGCCACCACGGCCACGGTGGCCGCAACCAAGAGATGGCACTGAGCGCGGCCGCCCGCCTCCAGCACGAGGCTCCGCGAGGGCTCTACCTGCTCGCGGCCGGTACGGATGGGCGTGATGGCCCGACCGACGCGGCCGGGGGTATCGTGGACACCTCCTCGTGGCAGCGTCTGCTCAACGCGGGCGCGGACCCGACGGCCGCGCTCTCCGACCATGATGCCTACCGGGCCCTCGATCAGATCAACGCGCTGATTCGGGTGGGGCCGACCGGGACCAACGTCATGGACATCGCGATCGGGTTGGCGCTGTAGTCCCCACTGGATCGGAACCTACGGATGCCGGTCGATCGGTGGCTGGAAATCGGCCCCCAAGACGATCGTGAGGTCCACGCGAAGCGTGCTATCACGGGCCACCACCACCCGGCCCACACCCAACGCCGTCACGGCCAACGCGCCGTTCCGCTCCGAACCTCGGCGCACAAACACGTGAGTGGAATCGGCGCCTCCGTCCGTGGTCCCGAAGTACACGACATCCAGGCCTCGGTGGCGAAGCAAACGGGTCGCCGCACGAGCCAGACCACGGCGATCGGTTCCGTTGAGAACCTCGACGACAATTCGCGATTCGGCGACGACAACCGGAAGGTCATGACGGGGCACGGCGCGATGATCGCCTCGGAGCGTCACGGCCGCCGCGAGCACACCCAGCAACGTCACCGCGCTCAGCGCGATGACGACGACGAGGCGGAAACGAGACTGTTCCAAAAACGATAGCTCGGTTCAGGCACCGACCACCCGGACTTGATGGCGTGGAGCATCCGGCGTCGGGCGACTTCGAGAAGGACTCCCCGAGGATCGCTCGGCAACCGACCCGCGAGCGCGGTGCGTTCCGCTCGCTCGAAAGATCGCCCAGGTTCGAGGAAATCAGCGCAAAAGAGCATTCGGCCCACCAGATCCCATTCCACCAACCCCACCGAGTGGTAATGAACCGCATCGAGCACCCCCCGGTCGGTTTCCCCTTCGCCTTTCGCGAGGGCCGCGCTGGCCGGGCCGTGTTTCAGCTCGGCTGGTTCATCCGGGCCGGGAGCCAACCGGTCCAGGTCGGCTTGCGGGGCGTCGCGGAGGGCATCGTGCAACCACACCGCTCGGAGCCAGCGGGCTCGCTCCGAGTCCGACACCCTCATCTCCTCGGCCCACCGGTCCACGAGTTCGGCTACCCTCTGAATGTGCAGGACTCGGTCGGGCGACACCTGGGCCCATGCGGGGAGCGCAGGCCGCGACGCCGACGAAAGATTGGGGCGAGAAGTCATCCAATGCCCTCGCCAAGCCGAATGTTGTCGATTAAGCGAGTTGCGCCCACTCGTGCGGCGATCGCGATGATGGAATCCGCGTTCGCTTCCTCCACCGGCGTCAAACACGTTGGGTCGGTCACGGCAATATAGTCCACCTGAAGTTGAGGCTTGCCGCCCAGCCGGCTCCGTATCACTGCCTCGAGATTTCGGGCTCGGCCCTCTCCGCCTTTCCAGGCCCGATGCGCCGCGTCCAAGGCCAGACTCAGCTCTCGAGCGACCATCCGATCGTCCGGATTGAGATACGCGTTCCGGCTGCTCAGCGCGAGCCCATCAGGTTCGCGCATGGTCTCCACCATATGGATCTCGATGGGCCAGTCGAAGTCCCGCACCATCTGCCGAATCAGAGTGACTTGTTGGAAATCCTTCTGCCCAAAGCACGCCAGATCCGGATCGACTAGGTGGAATAACTTCGCCACCACGGTGAGTACTCCGGTGAAGTGTCCCGGTCGCATCGCCCCTTCCCAACGCGATGCCGTGCTCCCGGGCACGATTCTCGTCTCTGCGCCGGGGGGATACATCGTCTCGACCGAGGGCCGAAACAGCAGGGCCACCCCACGACTCTCCGCCATTCGGCGATCACGATCGAGGTCGCGCGGATAGCGATCGAGATCTTCAGTCGGTCCGAATTGGAGCGGGTTGACGAAGATGCTCAGGACAACGAGGTCCGCGCGGGCCTGGGCCGCGTCCACCAGTCGGAGGTGGCCCTCATGGAGGAATCCCATGGTGGGCACTAGCGCGATACGCTGGCCCTCGGCTCGCCGGTCGCTCCGCCACGCGCGCAGGGGCGCGATTTGAATGAGCTCGATCACGGGAGAGCCCCGGCGCGCTCCATCGCTTCGAGTTCGGCGAGTTCCCGTTGCCAGAAATCGCGATGAGGAAGCTCGGGATGGGGGATCACGAAATCGGACTCGGTCACCTGGAGGTCGCCAAAGCGGACCAGATCAAGGTCCAGCGTGCGCGAGGCCCAACGTTCGCCCCGCTTCCGGCCCGTCGCGGCCTCGATCGCATGACAGGCCACGAGCAGCGCGCGGGGGGACAAGCCGGTTTCGAGCAGGACCATTTGATTGAGGTAGGCAGGTTGGTCGCGGGCGCCGAGCGGCGGAGTTTCTTCGATCAGCGAGGTCGCTACCACCCGGGTTTCAGGCAATTGCGCGAGGCCTTCGCGTCCGCGCGCGAGGAAGCCGTGTCGGTCTCCCAAGTTGCTCCCCAAGGCGACGTAGGCACGGCACCGGCCTGTTTCCGGACTATCGCTCACGATTCGACCGCGAAGTACCGTGCCAGCGCCTGGAGGTTCGATGCTACCTGCTCGAGTTCGTCGATCGCCCGATCGAGGTCTGCTTGGCCCCGAGTGGCTCGTGTCGCCTGATCCGCCAACGCTTCAGTGTCGCCCCGGGTGCGCTCGGAGGCAGCCGCAACCTGAGCGATCTGTGAGGCCAAATGGCGGCTTGCCTCCTCCTGCTCCGCGGCCGCGTCCGCGATGTCTCGCGCCT
>JANYKV010000138.1 GCA_025358055.1 Gemmatimonadota bacterium | reverse complement strand
AGATCTACTTGCTGGCGCCGCTCGAGCATGGGCCCCGTAGTGTGAAGAAAGATCACCGCGGCATAGTTGCGGAGTGAATCTTCGGTGATTCGGTTGGCGTCTTCGGTGTTGTCGATCAGGAAACCATGCTCCGCCCCGAGTTTGAGAATCGCGGCTTTGCCGGTGGCGATCGAGGAGTGACGGAAACCGGCCGTCTTCGTAAAGAGAAGCAGCCGAGGCGGAGGCGACGGTTGGCAGCCTTGGCAGAGGAGCCCGGTAACAAGGAGACCGGCAAGTAGCCTGGGGTGTCTGTTCATCTCTGGTCTCGGAGCCGAAGGTTCTTCTCAGTCGCCGCCCTTCGACAAAGATACCGCATTCACTTTTTCCCACACCAGAGTCCGAGGAGCGGTTCGATCAGCAATAGGCGAGGGTTGGGTGCTCCGATGCTTGACGTGTTCACGTTGGTAAGTATATTATTACGGTAAGTGAACACTTACGCTAACCAACTGAACGCCTTGGGCGATTCCACTAGACGGGCCATTCTCGACCGCCTCTTGGTCGGGCCGCTCCCGGTCGGCCAACTCGCCCGGCACTTTCCGGTGAGCCGGCCGGCCATCTCCCAGCACCTCCGGATTCTCAAGGAGGCCCGACTTGTCACCGACCGAGCGGTGGGGACCAGGCGAGTCTATCAGATCGATCCGGCAGGGCTGGAATCATTGCGGCGATATTTCGACCGCTTCTGGACCGATGCGTTGGCCGCCTTCGCCAAAGCCGCTGAACAATCACCCCCATCCGGAGCACCAGCCAGCCATGGAAAACAGTCTCGGCACCGTGTCAAAGACCATCACGGTCAAGGCAGACGCCGCTCGGGCGTATGAGGCATTCACCCGAGGGATCGACCGGTGGTGGCCCCGGACCCATCACATTGGCAACGCGCCCCTCGGGAAGGTGATCGTCGAGGAAGCCGCCGGGGGCCGGTGCTACAGCGAGCAAACGGACGGTACCGAGTGTGATTGGGGCCGAGTGTTGGTGTGGGACCCGCCCCACCGCTTCGTGATGGCTTGGCAGGTGACGCCTGAGTGGAAGTACGAGGCCGACCTGGCTCACTCGAGTGAGGTAGAGGTCCGTTTCACCGCCGAACCTGATGGCGCCACTCGCGTGGACCTGTTACACCGCTATCTCGAACGACATGGCCCCGGCGCCGAGTTGATGCATCAGGCGGTTGACTCCCCAGGCGGCTGGAGTGGGATGCTCCAGCTCTACCGTACCACCGTTTCCAACCCTTGAGCGGAGGAGACATGAAAGCCACCTTCCTGTACCGTCTCGCGGCCGTCGTCTTCGTGCTCTTCGCGGCCGGCCACACGATGGGCTTTCTCCGGTTCAAGCCCGCCACCTCCGAAGGACTCGCGGTGCGAGAAGGCATGCGAACCGTCCCGTTCCCCGTGGGATCGAAGAGCTACACCTACGATGGCTTCTACACCGGATTCGGGCTCCTCATCTCCGCCCAGCTGGTCTTCTCCGCGTTCCTGGCGTGGCACCTGTCGACACTTGCCGCCACCAATCCACGGGCCGTTGGCGGCTTGGGCTGGGGGTTCTTCGGACTCCAGGTGGTCTGTCTCGTCTTGAGCGCGCGGTACTTTTTCCCGCCGGTGGTGGCGTTTTCCACCGTGGCGGCGGCGTGCCTGGGGTGGGCGGCGTGGTTGGTCGGGTAGGAATTCGAAACCTAAGTTAGGCCACAAGCAGAGGGACCTCCATACTTAGGGTCCCGCTCGAGCTGTCGCGGCTCGGGCCGTGATTCGCCATCGCCGCAACCTGATTGACCCGGCTCACCGCCCCGATTATGGTCTCAACGCAACAGGCCATCCGACCGCGGGGAGACCGGTGACATCCGACCATTCACACCATCACGTTCATCACCACCACGATCACGAGCACGAGCATCAGGCCGTGCCTTCGGATCAGGCCCTCCGGGTGAAGGCCTTGGAGTCGCTGCTGGTTGAAAAGGGGCTGGTGGACCGGGCCGCGCTCGATACCCTGATCGACAGCTATCAGCATCAGATCGGGCCCCGGAACGGGGCCAAGGTCGTGGCCAAGGCGTGGACCGATCCCGCCTTCCGGGAGCGGCTCCTCACTACTGCCGATTCGGCGATCGCCGAACTGGGCTTCGGCGGAATGCAGGGCGAGCACATGGTCGTGCTCGAGAACACCCCCAAGGTGCACAACATGGTGGTGTGTACTCTCTGCTCTTGCTACCCCTGGCCGGTCTTGGGCCTGCCCCCAGTGTGGTACAAGTCGGCGCCCTACCGCGCCCGAGCGGTGATCGACCCGCGCGGGGTGCTCCGGGAGTTCGGGCTCGAACTCCCGGCCGACGTTGAGGTGCGAGTCTGGGACAGCACCGCCGAGATTCGCTACCTGGTACTTCCGGAGCGGCCGGCCGGAACCGAGGGTTTGAGCGAGGAGGCCTTGGCCACCTACGCGTCGCGCGATTCGATGATCGGGGTGGCGAAGGCAGGTCTCGCGTGAACGGGGTCCACGATCTGGGCGGAATGCACGGAATGGGCTCCATCGAGCCTGAGCTTAACGAGCCCGTGTTCCACGAAGTATGGGAAGCTCGAGTCTTCGCACTCCGTCGCGCGATGGGGGCATGGAAGCGGTGGAACATCGATGCCACCCGCTACGAAGTGGAATTGGTTCCGCCCGCTGACTATCTCCGGTTGAGCTACTATGCCCGCCAGTTCGAGGCGTTCCTGAAGATCTTGGTCAAGCGCGGCCTCGTTTCACAGCGCGAGATTGATACGTTCACCGCCGACCCGGGCACTCCGAAAGCGGAACCGGCGCTCACGGTCGAGAAGGCACTCGCGCTCGTGAAAAACGGTGTGCCGACGAGCCGCGATGCTCCGGCGGCTGCACGCTTTAAGTCGGGCGAGCGAATCCGGACCCGAAATCTCAATCCAATCGGGCATACTCGGCTCCCTCGCTACGCTCGGGGCAAAGCCGGCGTCGTGTTGCGTGATCACGGAGTGTTCGTCTTCCCCGATACCAACGCGCAGTTTCAAGGAGAGAAGCCGCAGCGTCTTTATTCTGTGCGGTTCACCGTGCGCGAGCTGTGGGGCGACCAGGCCGCCCCGCAAGACAGCGTGTACCTCGACCTTTGGGATGACTACCTTGAACCACTCTGATGCTGCCGAACGGTTCGCGGCGCTCCCGAGGCTTCTGCGGAGCGAAGCCGGCCCGGTGTTCGCCGAGCCATGGCAGGCGCAGACGTTTGCCCTCGCGGTATCGCTGTCGGAACAGGGCCACTTTACGTGGAAGGAGTGGGCCGCCGCGCTAGCGGAGGAAATCAAAGCGGCCGAACCGGACGACGGATCGCGGTACTATCACCATTGGCTCGCCGCGCTCGAGCGGCTGGTCACCGAGAAAGGCCTTTACGACTCGGCCTCGCTCGCGGCGCGGAAAGAAGCCTGGGCCGAGGCCTACCGTCACACCCCACATGGGAAGCCGGTGGAGCTAGGCGCGGCCGACCACAACCACCACTAGCGCCTCCCACCGGGAATCGGGGAGTGTGTCAATAGTTGTGGCAGACCAATCCGAGCACCACGCAACCTCGCTCACAGAATCTCCTGTCCCGTGGCGAAATCAAACAATGTGGCACGCCGAAGCCGATAGTATGCCTGCCAGTACCCCCGGAGCGCCTGCACGAATTGCAGAAGGGCCTGGTCTTTTTCCGCTTGCGCAACGTACAGATTGTCGATCGCGATGCGCCCAATCACATAGCGGTTGTAGGCCACTTCGAACCGCTTCCCTGCTACCGTATCGGCTTTCGCCGAAATCGTGAGGTTTCGTCGGGCCTGTGACAATTGCAATGCGGCGAAATGCGCGTCCTGAACCGTCTGTTCGAGTACTGACCGGGAGAGGTTAGTCACTCGTTCGCGGTCGGCGACCGCGGCCTGGACCCCCTCTTTGTGGGCTCCCCACTGCAAGAACGGTATCTGCACCGCAAGCTGGAACGTCCGCGCCTCCTGGAGATTCCGGTACGCCAGACCGAACTCCGAACCGGTCGCATTGAAACCATAGCTCGCTTGGAGCGTCGCGCCCATTCCCGTGTTTAGCCGAGCTTCTGTGACTCGACGATTCGCTTGGACACCCTGCAGTTCTGCATCCTGCACCGCCGCCCTATTCCGCATCGCCTCGGCCACTGCGCGAGCGGTGTCGGCCTCAAAATCTGGCACTGCCGCAGTGACGGCCACCTCGAGGGGCGTCCCGATAGAGAGATTGAGCGCGAGCCGGAGGGCGGCAGCCGCGCGCTGATGCTCGAGCAGAGCGCCGTCCAGGGAACTCCGGGACCGGAGCAAGGCGAGCTCGCTTTGGAGCAGGTCGTTCTCGCCAATCTTCCCGACCTCGAACCTGCCCTTGTTGAGGGTGTAGAGCGTGTCGTTGACCGCGGCGTTCTTGACGGCATTGTCGAGCCCGACGCGCGCGGCGTACGCATCGAAAAAAAGGGCGCTGGTCTGAATCGCGATGTCCTCGCGCGCCTCCAGAAACTGCCGCTCGGCCAATTCCGATCGCACGGTCTCCTCTCGCCGATCCCAAACGGTCGCGTTGGGACGGAACAAGTCTTGGCGGATCCCGATCTGCACCGGCGTCGAGGACCAACTGCGAATCGACGTATCGACCGTGACCGCAAGCCGGGACAGCCCGGACGTAACGAAGAGGTCTCCGCCGATGACCGGGAGTTTCTGGGACATCGTCATGGTGAGGGACGAATTCGTGAGGTTCTGCGGCCGGAACCCCGTGGACCCGTCGGGCAGGATCACCGGGATAATGGACCGGTTGTAAAACGGAACGTTTCCGCCGAGCGAGAGCTGCGGCAGGAGGCGCGCATAGAACGCTCGGTCGCGATGCCGGGCGGCGTCCCGCGTGGCGGCCGCGGCGCGAGCCTGATAGCCCTGCTCTTGGGCCAGGGCGATTGCTTGCGGCAGGGTAATGGGTTGTTGCGCGGCCAGCGGCGTCCCACCGGACAGGGCGAGCCAAAACAGCCCCCGTGCCACGAATGGGCGGGATCGAGAATGGATGGACATTGGATTCACTCGTAGCGAAGGCAGACAACGGGATCCTGGCGCGCGGCCCGATATGCCGGCACGATCCCAAACCCGATTCCCACCGTGAATGACACGCCAAACGCCACCGCGACCGAGAGGAAGGATACGATCGTAGTGATTCCGGCCACGCGTTGGATTCCGATACTGAGTCCGGTCCCGATCAGAATACCCGTCGCACCACCGGCTACGCTGATGAGCACGGCCTCCGCGAGGAACTGGAACAGGATGTCTTTTTGCGTGGCCCCGACCGCCCGGCGGATGCCAATTTCACGGATCCGTTCCAAGACGGAAGCAAGCATGATGTTCATGATGCCGATTCCGCCGACCACCAACGAAATCGAGGCGATGGCACCGAGCACGACATTGAATATCGTCCGGGTGCGCTGTTCCTGGCGCAGCAGAAGTTCAGGAATGGCGATCTCGAAATCGACCACCGAATTGTGGCGGCGCGCGAGCATGCGCTGCGCGATGTCCGCGACGGATGGCACCAACTTGGAATCGCTGACCCGCACGATGATGCGATCGAGCTGGTTCCGGTTGACCCGTTCCTCCCGCTGTTGCTGAGTCTCAGTGTCCGTTCCGCTCGAGCCGGTATTCTCCGCCCGCGCGGCCGCCTCGATGTCTCGTTGCGTGAGCTGAGCCCGGTTGCGAAACCGCAGCAACATGGTATGGATGGGGACATAGACGTCCATGTTGGCATTCCGAATGCCGAGCCGTTGAGCCACGTCGGAAGTAACCTGCCGGTCCGCCAACACCCCAACCACGGTGACCCAGGTGTCCCCAACTTTGAGGGGTTTGCCCAACGGATCTTCGGTAGTGAAGAACCGAGTGCGGACTCCATGACCGATGATCGCGACGGGCAAACCTCGGAGGACCTGTTGCGGCGTAAACCACTCACCGCTGCCCAGATCGAGATTGGTCAAGCGAAAGTACGTCGTGTCGACTCCAACCAGTTTGCCGGAGCGATGCTGGCCCTCTCGCGTGAGGTTCGAATTGAGCACCACCTCCGCGCTGGCCGCCTCGACGCCGGGAATGACTCGCGCAACGGCCTCGGCATCCGCGTAGGTGAGCCCGGGAGAAAATTTCTTCACCTGCTTCTCGGTCTGCTCTTTGACCTGGCCCTCTTTCTGTTCCACAAAGGGCGTGATCATGATGTTGTTGGCGCCCAAGAGCCTCATTTGCGCCAGGATCTCCTGCTCGGCACCCTTCCCGATGGCCAACATCGAGATCACCGACGCGACCCCGAACAGAATGCCGAGCGAGGTGAGCGCGGCCCGAAGTTTGTTATGGAAAACGGCTTCAACCGCCATCCGTAGGCTGAAGAGAGCACGCGCCATGACCCGCCCGCGCAATGCCGCGAGCGCGTCCCGATTCAGCCGCACCTCTCAGACCTTTTTGGCGGGCGACTTGGGGGCGGGGGCGGGCGCCGAGCGAGGCCGGAGCGCCGTATCTCCTTCGGCCTTCTTGATTCCGGCGGTGGAGCCCGGAAGACGCACCAACGCCAGTCTGTCCTTGTCCTGCGGCGCGGTCAGAAGCACGCGGTCGTCGCCCTCGAGGCCCCGAGTGATAATCACCTCGTCATCACTCATGGCACCGGTGACCACCTCTTGTTTGGTTAGGTGGGCGCCCGACTGTTTGAACACGAAGGGCACCCCACCTTCGTTACTCACCGCCTCGATGGGGATGGACAAGGCGTTCTTCGCGGTGAAGGTTTCGATGGCATTGCCGGTGGTCATGCCTGGACGCAAAGTTGTGTCTTTCTGGACGACCTCGAGCTTCACCTCGAATACCTTCGCATCCTGGTTGGGCCGTTGCTCGCCCACGTTGGCAACGCTGGTCACTTTTCCTGTCAGCTTCTTGGTGGGATCCGCATCGAGCGTCATCACCGCGGTCTGCCCCACCGAAATCTTGCGGACGTCGATCTCGTTCACGTAGGTCAGGGACTCCATCAAGGTCAGATCCGGTAGCGTGGCCACCGCCGGATCCCAGGAACCCACCTGCGAGCCCGCCGTGCGTTTTCGGCCGTTCCACTCCTTGTAGTAGATCACCATCCCCGAGGCCGGCGCCTTTATGGTGAATCCGGTCATCACATCCTGCACCACCTTGAGCTTGTTTTTCTGGCGCTCCAAATCGGAGCCCACTTCACGCATCTTCGCTTGGGCTTGTTCCGTCTTGGTTTTGTAGTCGACCTTGGCCTGGGCGAGGGCTCGCTCCGCCTTTTCGTAGTCGATCTCCGCCTGCCGCTTGATCGTCGGGGCTTCGTATGCGGCCTGTTCTTTCGCGAGCTTCTTTTCTTCGAGCCCGAGATCCATGGTCCGAATATCCTCGCGCGCCTTCGACAGATTGAGCGTCGAGTCGAGCATGGCTTGTTCGTACTGAGCGTCCGCCTTCTGCAAGGCCAGGGCTACCTCGGAGAGCTTTGATGCGATGGCCGAGCGGTCGAGCTCGGCCACGATGTCACCCTCTTTCACAACGGTGCCTTCGGGCACGATGGAGGCGATCTTCATCTGCCAAGCATCGGCCTGTTGTGTATTGGGAGGCACCGTGATCTGCACGAACTTTCGCGCCCGGAGCTCCCCGGAGGTCGTGACGGTCACCTTGAAGTCGCCGCGCTTGGCCCGCACGACCGCCGACGCACTGGCGGCGCCGGTGTCGCGGGCAAGCAGCCAAGCCCCGGGTACGCCGAGACCGATAAGAGCGACGGCTAGGAGAAACCAGCGGTTGCGGAGGAAGTGCATCGGAATTCCTCCCGAGGGTAGAGCGGGTCCCCGGTGGTATGAGTAGTTGCCTGAAATGAGACGCCTCAAGCGCATAATTCGTTGCAATCGCCCTAGATGCAGGACTCCACCAGGGGTTCCCTAGGGCCATTCCGTGGCAGCAATCAAATGTGGGGAGCCCGCACTGTCGGAGCAATAGGTCAGGTCCCAGCCCACACACCCGGCCACCCCCTGCGCGCCCGTGCGTCAAAGGGTATCATGAGTTGGATTGTGACACGGGACAGACCTCAAATCGTGAAGGCTCTATGCTACGGATCCCAATGATAGGCTTCCTGGCTCTGGCGGCGGCCAGTGTTTCGCTCAGCGGCCAAACCCCCGATTCAATGCCAAACGGCCACCGACATACTGCGGGCATGACGCACGGGGCCGTGGACTCTTCTTTCGCCGCCATGAAGCAGCGCGGAAAAACAGCGATGCGGGTGGACCAGGACAAGGCCCAACACGAGTTTGACAATCTTCCGGATGGCGGAAGAATCAGGCTCGAGAGCGACACGGGAGATTCAGTTGATGTCGCGGGCATTCGAGAACACTTCAAGGAGATCGAATCCGCGTTTCGACGGGGCGATTTCAAGATCCCGATGTTCGTGCACGACGGTGAGGTACCCGGTGTTGCCGTGATCACGGCCAAAAAGGACCGGATCGAGTACCTGCGGCGTGAACTCGCGCACGGGGCGGAACTCCGGCTCCGCACTCACGATCCCGAGGCGATCCGAGCAATTCATGCATTCTTGGCGTTCCAGCGGCGGGAGCATCGGGCGGGCGGCGCGCACTGAGATACCACCGCGAAGACTGGAGTGTCATTCCGAGAGGGCGCGGCGACCAAGAAATCTTAAGGCTTGGCGGCCAACAGCCGTTCGAACCGCGGATTGCCTTTGAGCGCGGCAAAATTGGGGTCGAGCTTGAGCCACCCCGGTGAGAGCAGGTACGGCACCTTGAGCAGCGGCTCCAGGTGATCGACGGCCTTTTCCGGCTCACCCGAAATCAGATAGATCCGGGCCAGCAAATGCTCGAAGTAGGGGCCGTCTCTTGCGTCCTTGGCGATCGGCAACAAGGCAGCCCCGCGAAGTCCTTCCGCGATCGCCTCCTGCTTTTGGCCGAGGTATGAGAGCATCAGCCCAAGGAACAGATGTTCCTGAGGATCGCCGGAGTCGGTGGCCAGCCTAGCCCGGATCGCCGCGACGGCGGAATCGGCGTAGGCCCGAGCCTTGACCAGGTTGCCCTGGTGCCACCACGCCTGGGCCAGGACTCCGCCCCACGTGTCCCGCTCGCCATCGAAGGCTCCTGGCTGGAGCCGAAACAAAATGTTGCGCTGATCCTGGTCGAGCACCCAATCGAGATCCCAGAAGTTGGACACGTAAGCGATGAGCGCCGGGCGCGACACCGACGCGGGCGCGTTCCGAAGCACCGCCTGGGCTCCAGCAAGATCACCTTGCCCGAGTCGGATCATCGCGGACCCTTCGATGTTTCCGAGATCGGCGGGAGCCAGGGCCAACGTCGCTTGGCTCGCGGTCTCCGCCTCGGCGTACCGACGAAGGCGAAGGAGCAGGTCACCGGATCGTCCTTTGGCCTGGAGAGAGAGCGGGTCGAGCCGAATCGCCTGTTGGAAGTAGCTTGCGGCCTGATCGAACCGACCCCGGCGGCTGGCGACCATCCCAGCCATCCCTAACACGTTGACGTCGTTCGGGCTCAGCGACACCGCTGCGGTCGCCTCCCGGTCGGCCTGCTCCAAATCCGTAGCCACCACAGTGTAGTAGCTCGCCATGGCGGCATGGCCTGGTCCGCCATTGGGACGAAGGGCCAGGGCTCGAAGGGCCGCGGCCTTGGCACGCACCCCCACGTCCGGAGTCCGGGCCGAGTTGCTGTAGAGTGTACCGAGAGCGCGTGACAGCTGCGCCCAAGCATCCACAAAGGTCGAGTCGAGGGCCACCGCCTGCTCGTAGTAGCCGATCGCCTGGCGCAAAGTGGGTGGGTCGTTTCCCACCGTTCCTTGCCCTCGGAGGAACAGGTCGTAGGCCTGCAGATTGGTCGTGGGGCGCTGACCGAGTTGCTCAACGGCGGAGGCGCCCAGCGACACGTTGAGCGCCTGGACCACCTGGCCGGCGACGTCGGCTTGCACCTTGAACACATCCGAGAGCACCGACTCGAACGCCTGTTGCCACTTCGTACTCGGCGCGCCGCCCTCGCTCAACTCCACGAGTTCCGGGCTGATGCGCACCTTGCTTGTACCGTCCGCTGCTTTCTCCCACCGGACCTTTCCCGTGAGGAGGTAGCGCGCGCCAAGCTCCTGTCCGATCTGCTGGGGCAGTTTGGTGGTTTTCTTGTATTGCTCCGAGCTTCCGCTCGCGATTACGCGAAGCCCCGTCACGGCCGCGAGCTTCCCGCGAATCTCATCGGTCATACCCTCGGCGAAATACTCCTGATCGGCCGAGCCCAAATTCTCGAACGGCAGCACGGCAAGGGTCTTCACCCCGCTTGCGGCCCCGCCGGAACCCGTGGTGGAGCGGCGCCAGGCGAAGAGGACCCCCACACCGATCACGAGGCCCAGCACAAAAATTCCCACCACGGGCACTCGGCGGCGGCCGCTGGGTTGCGCCGTCGTTCCGCCACTGGCCGTTACCTCCCCGGTCTGCCGTACCGCCGCCGCGAATTGGGCCGCGGACGCGTATCGATCGGCCGGAGCACTCGCCATCGCCTTCGCCAGCACGGCGTCGAGCGCAATCGGCACTCCGGCCCGGATCGGATGCACGGGACGCGGCCCTTCAGTAAGAGCGCGGATCAGGACGGCCTGCGCGGTTGGTCCCGCGAACGGCGGTTCGCCTGCGAGCATCTCGTACAGCACGCAACCCAATGAGTAGATGTCGGTCCGGGCATCAATGGCCCGGCCACCGCTCGCCTGCTCTGGGCTCATGTACCCCGGTGTGCCCATGGCAAACCCGGTGCCTGTGAGGGCCGGGCCATCGGCGTCCAGCGCTCGCGCAATCCCGAAGTCCGCCACGAGGGCGTGCCCGCTCGAGAGGAGAATGTTTTCCGGCTTCACGTCCCGATGGATCACCCCGTGTTGATGGGCATACTCCAGCGCCTCCGCCGCTTCGGCAGTAATCCGGAGCGCGTCGGCCACCGGTAACTGCTGCTCGCGCCGGAGCCGGTCCCGGAGGGTTTCCCCGTCGACGAACGGCATGGTAAACCAGAGCTGGCCGTGGGCGTCGCCGGAATCGTGGACCGTAAGAATGTGGGGATGCTGCAGCCGGGCCGCGAGCTTGATCTCACGGTCGAACCGCTCCGAGCCCAAGGCGCTAGCCAGTTCGGGATGGAGGACCTTGAGGGCCACCGGCCGATCGTGACGGAGATCGCGGGCGAGATAGACTGTCGCCATACCGCCACGACCCAATTCGCGGTCAATGGTGTATCGATCGGCCAGGGCTCGGGCGAGCGCGGCGAGGTCAGCGGCCAGGGTTGCTCCTCAGGTGCGGTGGGGTACTGCCGTCAGGAAATCTCGCCGCCGCGGGGGCAAGGCGAAAGGCCCTGGGCGTTTTCCTCCGGTTCCAGGGGCGGTTTGCGGGCACGCTGAAGTGGGTAAATTAGTGTGTAGGATTTCACACACAGGAGCGTCCGATGGCAACGAACCTCGCAATCGAGCCCGCGCTGATTGATCGGGCTCTGTCGGTCAGTGGTGAGAAAACCTCAAGACCTTGGACGAGCAGCGGGGGCTGATTGCGGCGGCGATGGCGAGGTGGCTTTTCCGCAGTCGCCAGCCGGATGCTCTTGGATCTACGCTCGGCCGGTCCCCCTTCTTTCGCCCGAGTCACCATGGCCCAGCGCCTTCACGACCTCGCCCCCCTCGCTCTCTTATCCTGTTTGGCGTGTCATCAAGGAATCCGACGCGAGAAGGACTCAGCGCTGGCCGTCACGACTGCGCCAACGGCCGGCTACGATCTCGTTATCACCGGCGGAAAAATCGTTGACGGCACCGGGAACCCATGGTTCTATGGCGACATCGCAATTCGAGGAGATCGCATCGTCCGGATCACCCCTGCTGGTCGCCTCGCGCGCGCCCGATCCAAACAGCGTGTCGATGCGAGAGGCAAGATGGTCTCTCCTGGATTCATCGATATCGACGCCCAGTCGATGGCCGCTTTCACCTTTGGTGACGGCCGAGTCGTCAGTATGGTGACCCAAGGCGTCACCACGGCCATCGTGGGAGAAGGCGAAAGCATGGCGCCGATCAACTCCAAGCGGTTGGCGTCGATGAAGGATCGGGGCAGCCCCTACGCGTCCGTGGCGGACTCGCTCGGCCGCACGCTCGCGAACCCGCACGGCTTCGGCAAGTGGCTCGAGCTGATGGAGAGGCGCGGAGTCTCCCAGAACGTCGGCTCGTTCCTCGGCGCCCAAGTCGCGCGGATCTACGCCAAAGCGGAAGCCGAAGGCCCTCCCACTCCAGCCGAGCTTGACACGATGCGGGCAGTGGTGAGGAGCGCCATGGAGGACGGTGCCCTCGGTGTGGCAAGCGCCCTTATCTATCCGCCCGGAAACTTCGCGACGACCGAGGAGCTGATCGAGGAGGCGAAGGCTGCGGCGCCCTATGGTGGCATTTACATCACCCACATGCGGTCGGAGGCAGACCGTTTCACCGAAGCAATCGACGAGGCCTTCCGAATCGGGAAGGAAGGTGGTGTACCAGTAGAAATCTACCACTTCAAGGCATCAGGTGTCCGCAATTGGCCGAAGATGGCCGTGGCTATCGCTAAGGTGGACTCCGCAAGGGCGGCAGGCGCCGACGTCGGCGCCGACA
>JANYKV010000079.1 GCA_025358055.1 Gemmatimonadota bacterium | reverse complement strand
CACGCGGGACCTGAAAGCGCTTGCCCAACACCGATTAAACATATGAGCAAAACAGAAACTGCAAGCGGGGAATTGAACGCGAGGAGTGCGGCAAAGACTGCCTGCACAGTGGTAACAATTGGCGCGAGACGACGTACAGGCACACACCTCTCGCCTGGGGCTGCGGTGACCTTCATTTCGAAAACTTTGGCACGTTCAAAGGTCAGAACCGTCTCACGTATTTCGATGTGAATGATTTTGATGAGGCGTGTTTGCTGCCCGCGGGCTGCGACTTGGCTCGCCTCATCACCAGCGTCCTCCTCGGCGCGGAAGCCATTAAGCTGGCCGAGGATGAGGCGGTCGCCCTTTCCGAAATGTTTCTGGAGAGCTACCGCGGCGCGCTCTTCGCCGGCAAGCCAGGGTGGATCGAGCGCGCCACAGCCGCGGGTATGGTTCAGGCGCTCCTCGAGGGGCTCAAGAAGCGAAGCCGCCGTGAACTCTTGGATCAACGAACCGAACGGCGAGACTCCGGACGGCGCATTCGAGTCGACGGCCTCCGCCATGTCGCCGCGACCGAAGCCCAACGCCGGAAGGTGCTCACCTGTCTCCGGCGCGTTGGCGTCGAGACGGAAGCCCCCGACTTCTATACCGTTTTGGATGTGGCGTGCCGCATCGCCGGCACGGGCAGCCTCGGTCTTGAACGGTACGTCGTGTTGATCGAGGGTCATGGATCTCCCCACGAAAACTTCTTGCTGGATTTGAAGGAAGCGATTCCGGCCTCGCCCACCCTGTACCTTCCAACCGTCCAGCCGGCGTGGCCCAGTCATGCGGATCGGGTCGTGGCCGTGCAGCAACGATTCCAGGCCGTCTCCCCCTCCCACTTGAGGGCGGTCGTGATGCGTGGAAAGCCCTTCACGCTCCGCGAGCTGCAACCAATGGCGGACCGACTCGACCTCACCCAATGGAACGGCAAGCTCAAACGGCTCGCCCGGGTGCTCCAAACCATGGGTCAGGTCGTCGCGTGGGGACACCTGCGCGGAGGGGGGCGCCAGGGCTCGGCAATCGCGGATGCTTGGGTAGATTTTGGTTCGCGGACTACCTGGCAAAAATCCATCCTGGATTTCGCCCGGACGTATCAACAGCAGGTGCGTTCGGATTGGCAGGTCTTTCGTGAAGCGCTGGACGACGGCGCGATCACCTGATCGCAGCCCCCTACGACCGTTTCATGGCGTTGAGCACGGCCACCAACCGACTGTCCCGAGCCGCCAGAAGCGCGTTGCTGTCCTCTTCATAAGCGCGTTCGATCGCGCGAATCAACTTGTGCTGATCCTCGGTCTCGAGCTTGGTCCACGTCGCCAACGACTCCCACAAATCTTCATGTTGGCCCAGCATCGTGTTGAGATACATGCTGGGAGCTCTGCCGCGCGCGCTCAGGTAGTGCGTCAAATGGGGGCCACCCGCGCTCCACGCGAGCGCCGGCCCCATCGAGACCGCCCGATCCAAATCCTCCACGGAAATAGCACCCTCCAGAACCAGGCCGATACATTCGCGCCACACGGCGGCGCTGATCCGGCCGATAATGTTGCCTTTGACCTCTTTCTGCAGCACGATGGGTGCTCGACCGAGCCGTCGGAGCCAGAACCGGACATCCTCGACACAGGTCGGCGCGGTGAGCGGGCCCGGTACGATTTCCACCACCGGAATGAGCTCCACCGGGCGGAGCGGGTGGGCCACGAGCAACCGATCCGGCCGGCGAAGCCGGGCACAGAGGTCGCTCGCGTGTAAGCTGCTACTACTGCTTGACACTACGGCTGCCAGCCGCGCCACATGCTCGACCTGTTCCAGCAACCGCTGCTTGACCGTCAGATCTTCTGGTCCGGCCTCGATGATCCAATCGGCGTCGTTGACCGCCTGGAGGAGACTTCGGCCAATCCGGAACTGCTCCAATCCGCGGGCGACCTCTTCATCGGTGGCTAACCCCAGCCGGACCAGCCGGCGCACGCGGTCGTTGATATGGTCCCGGGCTTCTTCGGCGGCGGCTGTATTCGCGTCGTACAGCGCGACCGGCCACCCAGCGGCCGCGATGAGCGTGGCCCACCCGCAGCCCGTTTCACCGGCCCCGATGATCGCAATTCGTGGTGCGACGAACATCGACATCGCCGTCTTCCTCGCTAGGTTTCGTTTCCAGGGCTCGAGCTCGATTGCCCTGATCTACTTGAAAGGTATGCAATGTCGGTCGGCGTCGCCCGGATCATGGCGGGTCTCCTGTTCACAAATGCGCCTGCCCATGGTCAGGTGCAGCAGGTTGCAGTGGAGCCCCGGCTCGCCCAAGCCCTCGGCCTCCATCTCGGCGACACCATCCACCTTGGCTCCGCTCCCGATTCACTCCGGTTCACCGCAGTCGTCGCGGCCCTCTTCACTCCCAAGAGCGACCCCGCTACTCTGATGCGCCGAGACTTCCAGATTCGCCTCCACCTGCCCGCGCTTGCGACCCTGTTGGGCCAGCCCGATCGGGTGGATCGCTTCGGAGTGGTTGTTCGGCCCGGGGCGAACCCCGATTCGGTAGCTACCGCTCTCAATCGAACCGCCTATGGGTTCCGGGCCTTTACCTCCCGAGAGGTCGCCGGTGGTTCCTCGCAAACGTTTCGCGTGGTCTCCCGGTTCCATCGCGCCATCGCCATCATTTCAATCGTCGCCAGCGCGGTGTTTCTCCTCTGCATCATGCTCCTCAAAGTGGAAGAGCGCCGAATCGATGCCGCCGTCATGCGCTTCATCGGTGTACGTCGCCGTACCATCTTCGGCGCCCTGCTGCTCGAGGCGTGCCTCGTGGCCCTGATTGGCTCTGGTCTGGGTGTCGGTTTGGCGTATGGCGCCGGGGCTCTGACCAACTTCTACTACCAACGGCTGTTCCATACATCGCTGATTTTTTCCCTGATCACCCCGGACATCGTGCTCGAGAGCGTGGTGCTTGCCCTCACGCTCGGCCTGGTAGCCGGTGCATTGGCGGCGCTACGTCTGGTGCGGACTCCGCCCTTGACGCTCTGGGGGCGGGGATAGATGATCGGTCTCTGGGCGGCCAAGAACCTCCGGCGTCATCCGCTCCGGACCGGCCTCGCGCTCGCCGGCATCGCAGTGGCCTCGGCGCTCCTCCTCGACATGGTTATGCTGAGCGGCGGGATGGAGCGCTCATTCGAACGCTTGTTATTGAGCCGGGGCTTCCAGATTCGACTTTCCCCCAAAGGAACCCTTCCGTTCGATAGCGAGGCCACGATCGGGGACGTGTCTGCGCTGGTTGCCTCCCTCCGCGTCGATCCTCGCGTTGCCGAGGCCGGTGCCGTTCTCGCGACCACCATCTATGCTCGCCGCGCCGACAGCCTCATGACACTGATCGCGTACGGTATTGATCCTCGGGGTCAGGCCTTCTATCGCCTACAGTCGGGCAACGATCTCGCCCCTGATGACACGCTTGGACTCCTTCTTGGTGCGCCGGCAGCCACCCGGGCGCGGCTGAGAATTGGTGATACCGTCATGGTCCTGGGTCGCTTGGATCCCCAAGCGATCCGCCCCGTCGGCGAACGCAAACTCGTCGTTCGAGGCATGGTGCAGTGGCTCTACGATTCCCCGGGTGAGGCCTCCGTGGGCGCTTTGCTCCCGGTCGTGCAGGCCTTGGTGGGACAACGGCGCGGCGATCGCGCATCGGCCGTTGTCGTGCGGGCGCGCCAAGACAGTTCGGTCGACCGGATCGCAGCGGATGTTCGGCGGCTAAATCCCCGCCTCGAAGTCAACAGCGTCGCGACCCTGGTGACCCAATTCCGTACCCGGCTCACCTACTTCCGGCAACTGTCGCTCATTCTCGGCACCATCAGTCTCGTGGTGACGGTCCTGCTGGTCTCAACCATCCTCACCATCACCGTCCATGAGCGGGTCGCCGAAATCGCGACGCTCCGGGCCATCGGTGTCAGCCGGTTCAGCGTGGTCCGCCAAATTCTAGTCGAGGGCGCGGCCCTCACGATTGGCGGCACTATTGCCGGGCTCGGCCTCGGGCTCATCACCGCTCGATACCTCGACGGCATCTTGAGATCGTTCCCGGGCTTGCCCGCCGCGATTTCGTTTTTTGTCGCGGATACCAGAAGCCTGAGCGTGGCCGGCGGAATTTTGCTCGTGGCCGGCGCCTTGGCCGGCTGCTTCCCGGCCTGGCGCGCGGCCAGCGGACCCATTGCGGAAACCCTTCGAATGGAAGCGACATGAAATCTGATGGATCAAGCATTCTCCGGCGCACGGTGGCTCCGATGGTACTGCTCGCCGGCTTCGCGGCTGCCGGTTGCCACCCGGAGCACCAGCGTCTTCGCGTCGAGGCCAATCGCAGCGGCTCCGGCTACCATCTCGTCTTGCTTGCCGAGCCGGGTGACCGGATCAATGCCCGTCTCAAGCCCGCGTTGGAACTCGCCAACGGCACGATTCTTCGGTTCGATTCCGCCTCGATCACCGCCGATTCCGGCTATTTCTCCGCGCCGCCAACCGCGGAAATCGGCGCCACCGAGGCAACCGAGCTCCATGGTGTGTTGCGAGCCGGCATTTGCCCGGCCGGGCTCGAGGTGTGCGAGCCGATCAAACTGGACATCTCCGTACGGCTGCCCTCCGCATGAGCGTCGTGGTTGGCCGTGATCTTCGAAAGGAATATGTTCTCAACGGCCAAACGGTCCACGCCCTCCGAGCGATTTCCCTCCAGGTCGAGCCCGGCGAGTACGTAGCGATCACCGGCCCTTCAGGCAGCGGAAAATCCACACTGCTTCAGTTGATCGGGGGCATTGACGTTCCGACCCATGGCTCGGTCGAGATTCTGGGCACCGCACTCGAGCGCCTCACCGATCGCGAGCTCACTCGCCTCCGCCTGCTTCGAATCGGTTTCGTCTTTCAGCGGTTTCATCTGTTGCCGGTGCTCACCGCCCGGGAGAACGTCGAACTGCCCATGGCCGAAGCCGGCGTTTTCCCGCGTCGAGCGGCGGGCCCGCGCCCTCGAGCTGCTGAAATTCGTGGGGCTCACGCAGCGCGCCGATCACTTGGCTACTCAGCTTTCCGGCGGTGAGATGCAACGGGTCGCCATCGCGCGCGCGCTGGCGAATCGGCCGGCTCTCATTCTTGCGG
>JANYKV010000067.1 GCA_025358055.1 Gemmatimonadota bacterium | reverse complement strand
TGCGTTTGTCCATGACTCCAACCTCTCACAGATTGGAGCCTCCGGCAAACCCGGGGCGGTTCACTCGACGCTCGACCTGTTGCAACGCGACTGGTCACTCGTGACGGAGGACGCGCGCTGGTGTGATGCCGCGGCGCTGGCCAGCAAGCAACTCGGCATCCCGCTGCGCTGTCTCCATGTCGATGCGGACGGAAACTCTGGAACTCCAGTCTCTCCACCCACGGTCGGCCCGCGGACACTGACGCTCGACACGCCGATCGAGCAGATCGTTGCAGAGCCCCAAGGCAAGGCCGTATTGGATGCCAACATCCCAGCGATCACTCGGCACGAGAGGTCGCGACAGTCAGGTCAATGAGTCTGCGTCAACTCCAGCCCTTGGCGCGAGGGCTGATCGCGGACGCCGATCTCGTGAAGACCGAAACCGCCCTCGCCACCCTGCGATGCCATCCGACCCAGACGGATATAGAGGAGTTTCGGAGGCACGTCCGTGCGGCCTTCGGCATCGGGGCCGAGGGAGCCTCGCTCGGCCGCCCCGATGGCTATGTAGCCTGGCGATCGACCGGACCGCGACCGCATTGAGCGGCTGCGGTTACTGCGGCTTTGAGTCGCGCGGCGAGTTCAACCCCGTGGGTCGGTCAAGGGATGACAGCCTGGTGCTTGCATCGCCGCTCCCTTTCCCGTTTCCCTTTTCCCAGTATCTCCCGCCTTCCCTAGTGTGCCAGGAATCCCTGTACTGCGGCGACGAATTGCTCGGGCTCCTCAAAAAACGGAATGTGGCCGCTCTTTTCGAACACGACGAACTGCGAACCCGCGATCGCCTGGTGAATGCGGTAGGCAGTGAGTGGGGCAACGTTCATGTCATAGCGGCCGGTGGTGACCATCGTGGGAAATCGGAAATCTCGGAGTGCGGCCGTCATGTCCAGGCGCTGGTAATCGCGTGAGAGATGGGCGCTCTGAAACTGATTGTACTTGAGCCCCGCACCCAGCTTGCGGAAGGTCGCGCCGTGCTCCGGCGAATAGAAGAGCATCGTCATATAGATGCGCAGGGCGGCATGGATTGAGGCAGTGTCTCCGGTGGCCCGCCCTCGCGAGGACGGCGTGTTCATGTCGCGGTCAGGAAACACTTGCGAGAACAAGAAGATGGTGTCGGAGAATTTAGGCGCGGCGGATCCGACCAGCACCAAGTGCCCGATCCGATCGCCGTGTGCTGCAGCATACGCTTGGGCCAGATAGCCGCCCCAGGAATGGCCGAGGAGATCCATCTTCTCGACACCTAACGCGAGACGGAGCGACTCCAAGTCGGCCACGAAGTCGGCCACGGTGACGGTATCGGCGGCTCCCACGGCTGCGGACCGGCCGGTGCCGCGCTGATCATACGTCACAATCCAATGGGTTTTGGCCAGCGAATGGAAGGCGGAACCGAACCAGAAATAGTCCGAGTCGTATCCTGGACCGCCGGACAGCAGAACGAATGGGATCCCTCGGTGCGGGCCCTTCTCGTAATAGATGAGTTGGGCTTTGCCCGAGTGGAACGGTTTCGGCAACGGGGTTTGGGCGACCACCACTGGGGCTAGTGCCAGCCACATTGCGGTACCCAATGCGGCTCGGTGAACTCGGCTCGTCATCAATACGCTCGCAGATTGAAGAAGGGGAAATCTAGTATCTTCCCGTTCTTTCCGCTCTCCGCCTTCCCGACCGCCGCATCTGACGGTAGGTTCTTCGCCGCGCCCCTGCGCAGGCGCATTCGAGGTCCATGGACCCTAATCAGCTTGTTGAAGTTCGGACCGCGCTTCAGGAGAGCTACCGAGTCGACCGCGAACTCGGTAGCGGAGGCATGGCCACGGTGTACCTGGCGCACGACCTCAAGCACGACCGCCCCGTCGCCATCAAAGTCATTCGACCCGATTTGGCTCCGATCTTCGGACCGGACCGCTTCCTCAGAGAAATCTCGATCGCCGCCAAGCTCAATCACCCGACCATTCTCGCCCTCTACGAATCCGGCGATGCCGGTGGGCATTTGTACTACGTCATGCCCTACATCGCGGGTGAGACCCTGCGCGACCGATTGGCGCGCAAAAAGCAGCTGCCGATCGACGAGGCGATTCGCATTACCCGCCAAGTAGCTGCGGGATGGGAGTATGCGCACTCGCGTGGTGTGATCCACCGTGACATCAAGCCCGCGAATATTCTGCTCTCCGGGGGTTCGCGCTGGTCGGCGATTTCGGTCTTGCCTTGGCCCTCGAGTCGCCCGCCACGCCGGAGGCGCTCAGCACGTCTGGGATCGTGCTCGGCCCGGGACATACCAGGAACACCGTGTTCGCGATGTCAAAGGATGGTTTGATGAGCAGAGCCTCGCCGAACTCTCGGCTGCGAGTAGTCTCAAGGTAGGCGGTGCGCTGGGGACTCTATACCCCGATCCAAAGCTGGATGGGTATGACAACTCCAAACCGTTCCCTTCGAACAAATGGACTCGCGTGGCCACCGCCAAGTTGGACAAAGAGTCGCAATACTACAAAGCGAAGCTCAACCTTTCACTGGGCGAGAACAGCGTAGAACTCTGTCATGGCAATTGGAGCTCTTGTGCCAAGGCCGGTGGTGTTTCCAGTACGACCCCTCCACCCAGTGCATGCACTTCCTGCAAGAACGACTGGTGGGCGCGAGTCCTCTCCGCGGCCAAGACTACGACCTACTACGCAGTCGTGTACCATGATCACAAAGGAGCACCCATACCGGGAACCGCGAGGTGGCAGTGGCTCGACAATGACGAAACAATCTGGGTGAAATGCGGGAATGCGTGCTGTCAGGTCAAGTCCTGAAGTCGAGATGGGCGGGAGGGCGGGACGGTCGAAGCATCCGTGCGTCCGGGCGTCTGTGCATCTCTCCCGCCTTCCCGCCTTCCCGCCCTCCCTCACTCCCTCACTCCCTCACTCCCTCACTCCCTTACTCCCTTACCCAATGA
>JANYKV010000061.1 GCA_025358055.1 Gemmatimonadota bacterium | reverse complement strand
ACTGGGCCGTGCTGGCCACCGTTCGGGAAGACCCGCGTCGCCGGCTTCTGACTCGCCGGATTACTACGTTTCGAAAAATCGGTGCGTCCTACCGGCGGGACGAGGAGGTGCATCGTCAGCGTCTCTACTCGAAGGCTGAGCTGATCGAACTGCTCCGCGCTGTGGGATTTCGCGTCCGCGTGCTCGGGGGTTATGGGGCCGGTCCGTTTCCGGCTGGGCTTGCGGGTTTTCTCGCGCGGAAGCCATAATCTCCCTTGGTCCGGGCGTTGGTGACCCTGTACGAACGCTACGGTGGCCCGAATCGACCTCGTCCGTGAGATATTGACGTTCAGACTAGATAGACTAGTTTGAATCTATGCGCGACACCTACTCCCTGTATGAGGCCAAGGCCAAGCTGTCCGCCATCGTGCGCGAGGTCCGCCAAGGACGGCGGATCGTCGTAACGATGCGGGGCCAGGCGGTCGCGGAGATTCGCCCCCTGACTCCGCCGAGCGTCGGGCTCGAGGCCCGGCTCGACGATCTTGCCGAGCGCGGGATTCTGCTGCGGACCGGTTCGGTCACAAAACCGCCGAAGGTGATTGAGCGGAAGGCCGGCGCCCTCGAACGCTTCCTTGCCGATCGCCACAAATGAGCGTCGGGTATGTCGACACGTCTTGCCTCGTCGCCATTGCCTTCGGGGAACGGGGCGGCCGGGCGATTGGCCGCAGGCTCCGCGGGTTCGATGAGTTGGTTTCTGCGAACTTACTCGAGGCGGAACTGCGGGCCGCGCTTGTGCGGGAAGGCGTGGCGGATGCCAGTAGTGTGCTGGCCTTGGTGTCGTGGATTCTACCGGAGCGGACGCTCACCAAAGAGATTGATCGGGTCTTGGCGAAGGGCTATGTGCGCGGCCCCGATTGCTGGCATTTGGCCACTGCGCTGTATCTCGCCGACGAGCCGAGGGAGCTCTCCTTTCTGACGCTCGACCAGCGTCAGCGCGACGTTGCGGCGTCGTTGGGGTTCGAGACCTGACGAAAGAGAGGCACCGATGCTCCGCGTGCTGCGACTCCAGTCCCTCATTCTGGTTCTTGTTGCCTCCACTCAACCCATCCTCCTTGCGCAACGGACAACAGATGCCTCGCGCCCCGGCGCAATCCGGCAAGCGTATCTCGATTCGGGTCGCCGAGGGAGCGGCGACACCATCCGGCTTGCGGACGTCGAGCGCCTGCAGCTATCGCTCCGGCGCGAGGAGGGGGTCGAGATTAAGCCTGGGGCGTATGGGGTCGAGGTCGAATCTGTGGCGCTGGTGTTCGGCCACCAACCCGGGAAATGAATGCTCGCGATGATGAAGAGTGGACCACCCGCAACCCTGATCCCCCCGAGAGGACGAACGGCCGTGGCGACACTAGAGCAACTCAAGACGCGTATCGGCGAGGAGTTTTTGTCCGATTGGCGTGTCATCACCCAGGAAATGGTCAGCGCCCACTCGGCCCTGACGGGCGATGCGGATCCGTTTCATGATGACGTTGAATGGTCGAAGACGAATACTCCGTTCGGTGGAACGATCGTGCAGGGCTTTCTTCTGCTGTCCCAGTTGACGTGGCTCTCGCGCCATCCCGCGAGCGAACCACTCGATGATGTCGCGTACATCATGAACTACGGATTCGACAAAGTCCGCTTCGTTCGGCCCGTTCCCACCGGCAAGCCGATCCGGGCTCGGCGGCGGTTGCTGGCGGTGGATGACCGAGGCCAGCGCGCCGTGCTCAAATTCGGAGTGACCATCGAGGGCGACGGCTCCACGGAGCCCTATGTCGTCGCGGAATGGATGGGCTCAGCCCAAAAAAAGCGACCCTGTTAGCCAATACGCCGTGATCGACGGACGTCGAGGGCTCCCGATGCGCTACCCCTATTGCACATGCGACGTATTCACCGACACTCGCTTCGGTGGGAATCAGCTTGCGGTGCTGCCGAAGGCCGAGGGTCTCCGCGACGATCAGATGCAGCAAATCGCTCGGGAGTTCAACTATTCGGAGACCGCCTTCGTCTTCCCGCCCGAAGCGGGGCACACCCGCCGAGTTCGCATTTTTACCCCGACCAGCGAAGTGCCGTTCGCTGGGCATCCCAATATCGGTACCGCGTTCGTGTTGGCGACCATCGGTGAATTCGGCTCGTTCGATCCGACCATTGCCGTCACGTTTGAGGAACAGGCCGGACCGGTACCGATCACGGTTCACAGACGCGCCGAGGGACGGATCTGGTGCGAGTTGACGGCGCCGGAATCGATCTCTCTAGGAAAGACGATACCGGTGATATCAGTGGCCGCGGCCGTGTCGCTCACAGTGGACGACATCGTCACGGCGCCCCATCCGCCTCGAGTCGCCTCGGTCGGGCTTCCTTTCCTGTTCGCCGAGTTGCGAGATCGGGGCGCGCTGGAGCGGGCCCGGCCCAGCATCCAGGGGTTCGAGGGGTTGGTGGCTTTGGGTGTCGACCAGGCCTACTTGCATCTCTATGTCAAAACGGCCGATGGCTTCGATCTTCGAACGAGAAATTTCTCGCCGCTGGATGGCATCCTCGAAGACCCCGCCACCGGGAGCGCCAACGCGGCTCTCGTGGGCTTGCTCGGCCATTTTGACGAGGCGGCCAGCGGCAGTTTCCGTTGGCGTATCGCTCAAGGCGTCGAGATGGGGCGGCCGAGTGTGCTGGATGCCCGCACCGAAAAGCGGGGCGGTCAGGTGGTGAACGTGTGGATCGGAGGGGAGTCCGTGCTCGTCAGCCAAGGATTCATCGAGTTGTAGGAGCCGCGATGTCCCACCATGCATTCTCGCGCCGCCAGTTCCTGCTGTCCGTGGGAAGCGCCACCTCTCTTGCCGGGTCGCGGTGGTCGCCGCTGGTCCGGCGTTTGGAAGATCCGGATCTCCTGTTCCTCAACGGCGACATCCATCTGCTCGACGCAGCCGACACGAAAGTCGAGGCGGTGGCGCTGGGCGGCGGACGCGTCCTCGCGGCGGGGTCGTCGAGCACAATCCAGCGTCTACGCGGTGCCCGAACGCGGTTGATCGACCTGCGCGGTCGGACCGCGCTCCCGGGCATCAACGACTCCCACCTGCACGCTGTCGACTGGGGGTTCACCCAGCCGCCGTTCAGCATCGACGTCGGCTACCCCAAGGTGCGCTCGATTGCGGAGGCGGCCGACGCGGTGCGGAAGGCGGTCGTGGGCCGGAAACCTGGTGATTGGATCGTCGGACGAGGATGGGACCAACCCTATTTCGCCGAGGGACGGGCCCCGACGCGTGCCGACCTGGACATCGTGGCATCAGACCATCCCGTCGTGCTCACCGAGTTTTCCGGGCACGCGGTCTGGGTCAACACCCGGGCGCTGCAGCTGGCGGGCGTAACGCGTGAGAGTACGCCACCCCCGGGTGGCGTCATCGTACGCGACTCCGGCGGCGAACCCACCGGCGTGCTCCACGAGGGAGCGGCGGACCTCATCTGGCGCATCCTCCCGCTGCCCTCGGCGGCGGAGCGCGCCCGCGCGGTCGACGTCGCAGCCAGGTTGATGACCTCGATGGGCATTACCAGCTTCACAGATCCCGGAGCCGACCCCGAAATGGTGGCCGCATATGCGGCCATGGCGCGCGACGGCCAACTCCCCGTGCGGGCCACGGTTCTCCTGGATGGCGGGCACTCGGTGGCGAGCCTGCAGCGCATGCTCGCCGCCTGGCGGCCGCTTGACGGCCTCAGTCCTCGGCGGATGCGTGTCGCGGGAGTGAAGCTCTATGCGGACGGCATTCCGACCGGCAATAAGACGGCGCTGCTGCACGAGCCTTACCAAACCGGCGGGAACGGTTCGTTGACCATCGAAGGGGCGACGCCCGAGGATCGCGCGCGCGACCTGCGCGAGATGATTCGGCTCGCGCACGGGGCTGGATTCCAAATCGGAACCCACGCTACCGGGGACGCCGCGATCGACCTCGTGGTGGAGGGCTACCTCGCCGCGCAGGCCAAGCATCCGCGTGAAGATCCCCGGCACTCGGTCATTCACGCCGACCTCGTCTCGCCGGCGACGCTGCGGACGATGGCGGGGGCGGGCATCGGGGCCAACTTCAACGCCGCAATCAAGTACTTGATCGCGGACGGGCAGATGGAGAGCATCGGACCCGCGCGGGCCCCGTATGAGTGGCCATACCGGACCGCGCTCGACGCCGGCGTTGTGGTCGCGAGCGGCTCGGACGCACCGGTGACCGACGGGGACTGGCGGCAGGGTGTCGCCACCTGCGTGTTGCGCGAGGGCAAGCAGACCCATAAGGTCTCAGGAGCCGACCAGCGGATCTCGCTGTTCGAGGCGCTGCGGACCTACACTGTGGGCGGGGCTTGGCAGGACCGGGCCGAGACGTGGAAGGGCACCCTGACCGTCGGTATGGCGGCCGACCTTTTCGTGCTCGAGGCGCGCCTGAGGGACATCGACCTGCATGATCTCCCGAAGGTGGGCGTCGCGATGACGGTCATCGACGGCCGAGTCGTCTTCGAGCGGTAAGGCCAAATAACGGTCTTGACAAGCCGCGGAGGTGAGGCGACACTATACCATATGGTTTACCATAGGCTCGACGCCGTCTTCGGCGCCCTGGCTGACCCGACCCGCCGCCGGCTCCTGCACCGCCTCCGGCTCCGGTGCCATTCGGTCAGCCAACTCGCCGCGCCGTTCCGGATGTCTCTGCCCGCGGTCAGCAAACATCTGCGGGTGCTCGAGCGGGCCGGGTTGGTCACCCGCCGCCGGGAGGGCCGCCGATGGAATTGCCGGCTCGTTGCGACACCGATGCGCGGCGCGGCGTCCTGGTTCGATGACTACCGCCTTCTGTGGGAAAGCCAGCTGGACAAACTCGAAGCGTATCTCGCCACCACCCCGAACGAAGAGAGTGCCCCATGGCCGTCACCGAATCCTCCAGCACCACCGTGCGACTCACCCGAATCCTCAAAGCCGCTCCGGGGCGAGTCTTCTCGGCGTGGACAACCCCGGCGTCGATGAAGCTCTGGGCCGCGCCGGGCGACATGACGGTCGACCATGCGTCAGCCGACCTGCGCGTTGGGGGACGCTATGAAATCCGGATGCGGGCGCCGAGTGGGGCTGAGCACCACGTCGCCGGCACATATCGTGATATCGATCCGCCCAATCGCTTGGTGTACACGTGGCAATGGCAAAACAAGGAAGGAGCGCCCGAAACCATTGTGACGGTCGAGTTCCGCGCGCACGCGACGGGTACCGAGCTCGTCCTCATTCATGACTTGCCCGACACCGATGCCCGCGACCGACACGAGGACGGGTGGAGCCGATGCCTGGACAAGTTCGCGCAATTGTTCAGCTAGTCCTCCATACTCTCTCTTAACGTGAAATCGGAGTGACACCAATGAATCCCATGATCGACCCGCTCTTGATGGAGCTGGATACGGAGACGCAGACGACTCGCCGCGTGTTGCAGCGCGTTCCCGAAAGCAAACTCGGTTGGAAACCGCACCAGAAGTCATTCTCGTTGGGCCAGCTCGCTCTTCACACGGCGCGGGTTCCCGGAGCTTTGGCGGGGATCCTCGCGGGAGATACTTTCGCCCTCCCCGCCGGTGGGTTCCAACAGGTGGAGGCTAAGACTTCGGCCGAATTACTTGCTGCCCTCGATGAGAGCACGGCCACGGCACGTGCGCTCATCCAAGGGCTCACGCCGGAGCGGGCTATGGCGACGTGGACCCTGCTCAATGGCGACAAGCCAATCATGGCCGCCCCCAGAATCGGGATGGTTCGCGCGCTCATGTTCAATCATTGGTACCATCACCGAGGCCAGCTGTCGCTCTATCTGCGGATGCTGGACGTGCCGGTACCGTCGGTCTATGGACCGACCGCGGACGAGAACCCGTTCACGGGGTGAACCAGTCTCGGTCAGCCTACTGTCCCATCAATCAAGTACCGCGCGACATCGGGGGCTCCTTCGCCTCGGTGTCGGCGGCGCTTCGGCGCACCGGGTCGCGGAATCGCTTCCAGAGCACGATCGCGGCCAGGATCCCGGGCACGACCGCAATGGCCACCGGCGGAATCGGCAGGCCGGCCTTCGAGCCCAACCCCATGGCGGCTCCGATCAGCACCACACCGAGCACGGTCCGAAGTGTGCCTGCCGGGAGCCGGACCGACAGGTGGCTGCCGACCCAGACTCCGGGTACCGAGCCGATCAGGATCGTGCCCGCCAAAACGTAGTCCACGTTCCCGGCCACGATGTGAGCGATCGCCGCGGCCCATAGCAGCGCCGCCGCATGGAAAATGTCGGTGCCGACTACCCGGTGCGGTGTCAGTCGAAAGATGAGGATCAAGCCGAGAGCAATCAGCGAGCCGCTGCCGGCTGATGTGATGCCAAGGACGAAGCCCACGGCCAGGCCGAGCCCGACGGCGGCGATCTTGTGTCTCGCCTGCATCGGCACTGTGTCTCGTTCCCGGGCCAGCAATTGCTTCAGGAAGATCGCGCGAATGAGAGTCACAGCTCCGGTAAGCGCGAGAGCTCCGGCGAGCAAGTAGAGCATGACGGTGTCGAACGCTTTGCCGCCGAACTTCCGTTCGAGAACTCCCACCACGTAGACGCCACCGATCGCCGCCGGCACCGAGCCGACTGCCATCCAGGCCGAGAGTGTGAAGTCGACCGTCTTCTGCCGCCAGTGTTTGATGGCGCCAACGGTCTTGGTCACGGCACCGTACGCGAGATCGGTGCCGACGGCGGTGACCGGCGGGGTGCCCACAAAGAGCACGAGCAGGGGAGTCATCAACGCTCCGCCGCCAATCCCCGTCATGCCCACGAGCACCCCAACGCCGAGCCCGAAGCCGACAACCAGTAAGGGATTGAACTTCACAGTCAGTCCTTGCAAAGATCGGTGGAGAAAGGCCGACGCCCCCTGACGGCCTCCAGCACATCCCATGCCTGATCCCGAAGCGATGGGCGAAGCTGGGCAATCCGGGTGGAGAGGCAACCGAAAAACCCGAGAGGACGCAGATCGGCAGGCAAAAACCGCCTACTGCACCTCGCCATGCGATTCTCCCTAGAATTTACTTCACTCGGGTCCGATCCGGAGCAGCGGAATTAGCGCAGCAGCAACGCACCGCCAGCCGCAGCGGCTGCTGCGGTAAGAAGCATATGGGCCGGCCGGAAGTTTCCGATGTACTTGGAGAGAAAGCATGCTGTGGCTGCAGGAATAATCGCCAAGAGAATGATGACCGATTTGTCCACCAGGGCAGGCCGAGCGGCTAGAAGGCCAAAGACAATTGCGAGCGTAATGAGAGTTGCCGCGTCGATGAGCCAAAGCCCTTTGAGGGAATTTCCATAGAATGGGGGCAGGTTGGAGGTCGCGACCGCGGCCACGGTTTTGCCGAATACCGAGGCATGCATGACCCCGCCGACCAGCAGGATGATGGCGCTGAATGCTAGCAGGAATCGGGGAAAGGCGTTGATCATGTTGCTCTCTTCCTCTTGGAGTGTCGAGGCTCAAGCTCACCCGGTCGAATCTATCGATACGAGGAGAATTCGCTTTGCAGGCGCCCAACGCCTTATGTCAGGCGACTCCTGGCGGGTGGAGCTCTTGTAGCACTGGGTCGCTTTTCACTCTTTTCGATCCGTCGCGTCGGGTTCAGGTCAGGCCGCACCAGCGACGGGCGATTTCGGTGTAAATCTCCACTGCCTGCTCGAGGCGGTCGACCCGGCAATACTCGTCCGTCTGATGGGCGAGGGCCATCTCGCCTGGGCCGAGGATCACGGTCGGCGGACCGCCGAAGGCGGGCGTCAGCACGGAGGCATCCGTGAAGTACGGCGCGCCGCGTTCGATTGGGCGCTCTCCGACGACCGGTGACGTGAGGTCGAAGATTTCTTGCACCCACGGATGGGTGGAGTCGGTCCAGACGCCCTCGACATCGACGATTCGCATCAGCACGACGTCGTCGCCGAGGTATTGAGCCAAGCGTTCCACCAGCACGTTGTGTTTCTGGCCGGGAATGGTGCGAATGTCAATCCCGATCGCGACTGCGTCCGGCACCGAGTTGATGTTGAGACCTCCGCCGATCGTACCGACGCTCAAGGTGGGCGACCCGAGCACCGGATGTGGTGTCGTTCCGAAGTCAAAGCGCTCGAGCTGCATCACCGCACGGGCCGCTTTGTAGATCGCGTTGACGCCGCGTTCCGGCATTGAGCCGTGGGCGGTGACGCCGGTCGTCCGAGCCTGGAGCCAGAGCGCTCCTTTGTGACCCACGCACGGATAGTTCCCGGTCGGTTCGGCGATGACGATGGCTCCCGCCTCGCCCAGGGCACCGGCCGTCCTGGTGAGATGGCGGGACCCGTCGCACCCGGTCTCTTCGCCCGCGACGATTACGAGCACGAGTCCTGACGTGTCACGGAGCTGTCCGGCGAGTTGGCAGGCGGCGGTCACGAAGGCGGCGACGCCGCCTTTCATATCACTCGAGCCGCGCCCGTAGAGCCGGCCGTCGGCGATATCACCGGCGAACGCGTCGTGGGTCCAGTCGGTGGCGCCGAGCGGCACGGTGTCGATGTGGCCGGCGAAGCAGAGCGGACGCCGTCCGGAAGAGCCGCCGAGGCGAGCGACGAGACTGGTCCGATGTGGGGCGTATTCCTCCGTGCGAACGTCGAAGCCGGCGTCCCCTAGCAACTGGCCCAAGCGTTGAGCACACGCGCGTTCTTGGCCCGGAGGATTAATCGTGTTGAAGCGGAGCAGCTCGCGCGCGAGCTCGGTGGCGTCCATGTCTGTTCTCCGCGGCCGTCGTGGGGCTCCGGATATTTCAGCGTGAAATCAATCGAGAGCTCGCCGCCGTGCGAGCTGGCGACCAGCACGGCGGGGATACCTGGTTCGCCGTGAGAACGGTGAGGAGATCGTCGGTTTCCGAATGCCACGCGGTCGTGGCCGGCGAGCGCCCATACCCACGTCGGTCATAGCGGATTACGTGGAACCGCTTACAGAGAAGCGGCCACACGTCGTCCCAGTACCGCGGAGTGGACGAGGCCATCGTGCACCAGAACCAGTGTGGTGGCGCCGGTGCCGCAGTCCTCGGCGTACAGTCGGCCGCGCTCGACGTCCACGAACCGTCCGGGGCTCTGCGCTTGTCCGTTCGCGCTGCCAACCGACACTACCAGCAGGCTGCCCAATCGCAGGGAAGCGACTCGGATCGTCATAGATCATCTCGATTCTAGCGACGAGGTCGGCATAACAGGCTTCAGGTCGGGAGAAGGGGCGGAGGCTACTTCTTCGTCGCCGTTCTTTTCGGTCTCGTCGTCGCCTTGGCTTGAGCGAGCCAACGTATGCGTAGCTCAGGTCAAAGAACTTCTTCAACTCGCCTGTCTTCACCAGCAGCGCGCCGGGAACCACAACGTACTCCGGCTGAACTGACCCATACTGTTCGGAGAGTTTGGTCTTGTACTTCTTCAAGAACGCGCTTCGCGCCTCAATGGGGAGGCGAAGCGCCAACGTCCCGTCCTTATGCAGGACGCTAAACATGTGTCCATTGAGGGACGTGTACGGCATGGTGGCGCCTTTGCGCTCCACGCGAGGGTTGGTCGCAACGAGCTTCTCGTAAAGCCGAACGGCCGTCGCCCTTTCCATCGTATGGTCTCCTCTATCCGAAAGCTTCGTTACCCAAGGTGATCTCCAATCTGCCTTACGCCCCCTGCTTTGCGCGTCCACGCTCCCACCAACTGAGCACCCGCAGCGCCCGGAGCGTGTTCCAACGGCTCGGCGCGCCGAGCCGCTCGAGCTCGAAATAGGTCTTCCCTTTGTAGGAATGCTGCAACGTCCAGCGGCCGTCCTCGCACCGCGTGGCACGGACGATGTCGATGGCATCGGCGAGGCGTTCGTCGCGAGGTGCGTCGACGGCCTGAAAATAGTCGAGCGCGCGGAGGATATCGTAGTGCCACCTCGGCGGAAAGGAGAAGCGAGTGAATACAGACTTGATGACATTGCCGGTGCGGTGGGAGCGAAAGAGCCGGTGCACCAAGAGGAACTCACGGCCGCGCCGCTGTGCGGTCCGGATCGCGCGCCCTTTCCGTCCACGGTGTAGTTCATAGAGCCGCAAGCCCTCGAGCACGCTGATCGTCGTATTGAGGGAAGCGTGGGTTGCGCCGGAAGCGCGCCGGCAATTCCACCCGCCGTCGGGCATCTGCTCTGTCAGAAGGAGGTCGGCAATGGTGTCGAGGCGTTCGTCGTCGTACTCGAAGTAGGAGAGGATCGACAGCACCATCCCCGTGACGCACGTCTCGCTCCGGCCCTGCCACTTGGCCCAGATGCCGTAGTTGATGCCGCCGTCCGGTTGGAGCCCGCGGTCGAGAAGGAGCGCGCACGCCCTTCGCGTCTGCCCGTTGTTGGGGCGGAGCCCGAAGTCACGAAGCAAGAGCATGGTATAGGTCGTCGACGTCCACTTGGGCGAGTAGAGCCCGCCGTCCGACGACAGCCCGCCCGCCCAGGTGCCCTCGGGGTCCTGCCGAGCGAGCAGGCGAGCGCCCCAGCCATCGCGCGCTACTTTGCCTCGCTCGCGTTCGACCGTGCTCTCCGCCGCCCCGCCCACATCTCGCAAGGCCTGCCAACGAATCGCCGGGTCGCCGTCGAGCAGCCATCGAATCGTCCGATCGGTCCGCGGTCTCGAGGTCACTCGTGTGGCTCTCACGCCCCTATTCTCGCTTTCCATTCAGGCCCAGGTTAGCCCACCGAGTTAGCGCATTGGGTTCCGGGGCACAATCCAGCAGAAACATGGTTCCGGCTGGGCTTGGGTCGCTTGATGCCGCGGTTAGAGAGCGGCCTCGGACAAGAAACGGTGCATTATCAGCGTGTCCACGAGGCCCAGGCGTGAATGGCGGAACGACTTAGGCACCTGGCCAACTATGGCGAAGCCGCACCGCTGCCAAATCCGAATGGCGGCTTGGTTGGTGGCGACGACATAACTGAATTGCATGGCCTGGTAGCCTGCTCGTCGAGCCATCTCGAGCGAATGTTCACAGAGCGCTTGAGCAATCCCTTGGCGACGCGCCTCGGGAGCTACCATGTAACCGGCATTCGCTACATGGTCGCCGAGACCATCTCGGGCGGGACGAAGCATATAGCCGCCAACTACCATCCCCTCCTTGAGAGCCAGGAATGCGCGAGAGGGCGGGGTTGTCCACCATCGGCGAGCGGCCTCGAACGTCGTGCTGGGATCGAGGGAGTATGTGTCACCCGCGGCCACGACGGCGTGGAAGAGTGGCCACATCAGGTGAAAGTCGGCAGCAGGGAGATCGCGGATGTCGAGGTTGGGTGTTGTCATCGGTGTCACCATGAGGCCAAAGCCGCTGTCGAATGAAGGATGGGCACCTCCATGAAGACACCGAAGTTATATCCCTTCGACGGCAACCAAGTTCGTGCGTGCGGCGCGCTCGCGGACCCGACGCAACGGTTGGTACTCCGGTGACTGCCAGAACGCCTTCAACGCCACCATGCTGGGAAATTCGAGGACCACGGTGCGCTTTGGCTGCCACGTGCCCTCGAGTACTTCACTCGTTCCTCCGCGGACGAGGTACCGCCCGCCGTGCGAGGCGATGATGGGTGGCACCTGCATGCGATACTCCTCGTAGGCGGCAGCGTCTGTGACCTCAATGTCGACGAGTAGATATGCAGGCATGGTATCTGCTCCTCATAAGTGATGGCAAACAGTATGCAAGATTGGCAAGGTCTCGCTTGGTGTGATCCGTGTGATTTCGATGCGCCAACTGTGAGCAGAGGGCCTGAGGTGTCTAACGCTACGAATGAGCCGTGCGCCGCAGCGACATGATGGCACGAGAGATGGGAGCCCCCGGGCCGGCCGCGAGCGCGATCGTCATTGACCGCAGCCACCCGACGGTTTCCAGCCCGAGGGGGTGCCCCTTGGCTGAGTCGAATCATGGATGACCAGGGCGAACGCACGCCGGAGGGTCTTGCCGGTGACATTGAGTTCCATTGGTGTATGCGACCGCACGATCATGGTTTCGCCGGCCTGAGCCCTGTGAACCCCGGTCGGCGTTTCCAGACACTGCGCTCCCGCCAGCACGTACCATCCTTCGGGCCCCGGGTGTGTGTGCACCCGCGACTTGTCGCCGGGACGCATGACAGCGTATGAGAGAACCGCAGTGTAACTCTTTGCTGGGGGCAATGGCAGAGGTCCGACGACGGCGATCGCCTCCCCTCCACGGTGACCAGCGGGTCGGGGCCCGAACTCGGACAGCCACACCCGTCCGCCTTCCTCCACCACCAGTCCCGTCGCACTCTTAGCGGCCTCTGCCGCCGTTCTGTTCGGAAACGCGCGCAAATGCCAGAAGACGGATGCTTGACGGAAGTGAAGCCCGGTTACAGCGCCGATGTTGAAGCAGCCAAACGCCGGTCGCGCCTCGCCCGACGGCACGTCGACACAAGCTACTTCGGTCAGGTGGTTGTGACCGGTGGTGTCGCGAACCTGAGCCCGCAGCTGGTCGATGGTTGCGGGCTGAAAGGTGACCACCAACAGTCCGAGTATTCCGAATTGCGTTCCGACCATCTCCAACCCTCCACGAGACGCTCATTCTGGCCTGCGCCAGGTTCCGAATACAGGGCCATCGAGTCTTGACTTAACTTGAACCTCGCCCCCCGAGCCCGCAAGAGAAGTCTATCACTGCCCCAACGAATCCGCCGGGTCGCCCGCCGCGTCAGGTGGTCTATCCGATTGGGCTGCCTTCCCAGTGGTGCCGCCGTTCACGAGTGACGGTGCGAGGGCGGAGTTTGAGGAACTCTTCCACCGAAAGCGTTAGGCGGCCGGCAGGTCGCTGATGACGAGCCGCGCCATCCGCCAGGCGCCGTCCGGGTCCCGCCGCCAATCGGTTACGATCCGGCCCTGTTCGCTGACCGGCATGCCACCATGGGGCACCTTGGTTTCGTCGAACCAGCCGAACTCGATCGCCCGGTCTCCGAGGACGAGAAGCTCGTCCCGATGAATGCAGTGCGAGGTCACGGCCCGCACCTGATTCCCCCGAGCAAGAAACGCGGCGATCGCATCTCGGCCGACTACGTCGGCCGCGCCCGATTCGCCAAGAACGGCGTCGACCGTGAAATGACTCGCCGCTTCTTCGGGAGTTCCCTGGACGATGGCGGTGTCGAGGGCAGCGGTCACTGAGGCGATTGCGCGTGCGACCTCGTCTTCCATCTCGGGCTCCTCCATCTCAATCACTTGCGTCGCACGGACGATGCCTTAGGCCAATAGACGAACTCGGGCTCGTAGCACGTAGCTTCGAGGTCCACGAGCCGATCACGGAGAAAGACCTGAGCATCGGCAATGGCGGCGTTGTACACGGACGGGGCGATCTCTTTGAGGAAGAACTCCAACAGCGCGATTCCCCGGAGATCACCGATACCCAAATCCAAATCGAGGTTCTCGGCGCAGTAGCGCCCGATTGACGAGAGCGCCTGCTTCCTCTCGTCGTCGGAGAAGGCGACAGCCATGAGTGACTCCGCGGTTGACATGCTAGAACAGATGTGAACAAACGCACCAGTTACATACGATTTGCTCCCCCGGAGCCCCCGCCACGAGGTGTCAGTCCATACTATCAAGGGTAGTCGTTGTACCCCCGTCCCCGCGAGAGGGGCCGGGTGGGGTCCCGCGTTGTCAGACGAAAAGGTGTCTTAGCCGCCTGGTCTTGGTCATTGGCGGATTCCGTTTGGCGCAACTGTGCCTATGCCGCTATCGTTGCTCTCCTACCCTTCGATAGGTGAGCAATGCGCCCGACTTCGCACCTCGTCCACACGTTCGTCACGGCTCTGTCCATCGCGGTCCTCTCGACCTCGGGAGCGGCCCAAGCGAAACATCCAACCAATCCGCTCGCGGGCTTCGATCGCTGGGTCGATTCGGCGATGGCCAAAGGGGGCGGAGTGGGCTTGGCGATCGCGATCGTCAAAGATGATTCGATCGTCTACGCCAAGGGATTTGGCGTCCGCAAGCTCGGTGACCCCGCTCCGGTCACCCCTCGAACGCTCTTCGCGATCGGATCGACGACCAAGGCCATGACTGCGACGGCCCTCGGCATGCTGGTCGATGAAGGTCGGTTGACCTGGGACGACAAAGTCGCGGATCGACTTCCTACGTTCCGCCTGCTCGATCCCAATCTCACCCGTGAGCTCACGATCGCAGACCTTCTGACGCACCGGACCGGGCTGCCCGGCACCGATGATCGTCTCTGGATGGGCTCCCGCTACTCGCGAGCGGAAGTAATCCGCCGGGTCCAGTTCCTCAAAGCCGCTCACCCAGTTCGCACGCAATTCGACTATTTCAATATCGGCTTTCTCACGGCGGGTGAGATCGTCGCCGTGGTGAGTGGGACGAGTTGGGATGCCTTCATTCGAGATCGCATTTTCCGTCCGCTCCGGATGGAGTCGAGCAACACCTCGATTCGCGATCTCGGTGAAACGGCCGATGTCGCGACGCCGCACGACCTGCGAGCGGGCAAAGTGGTGCCGATCAAGTATCGCAACATCGACAACATCGGGCCGGCCGGCTCGGTGAACTCGAATGTGCTGGACATGGCGCAATGGATACGATTCAACCTTAGCGGCGCAAAATACGCCGGCCGCCAGCTCCTCAACCCTGCCACGCATCGCACCATCACGACTCCCCACATGCTCGTCGGCGCCGATCCGACCGGGTCGCCCGTGAGCTACGGCTTCGGTTGGGCCCTGGGTCGGAGCGAGGGCTTCAACATCATCGAACACGGCGGCGGCATCGACGGCATGATTACCAATGTGACAATGGCCCCGAGCGAGCACCTCGGCGTGGTGGTGCTGAGTAACAACGGCGCCTCGAATATCGCAGGCGCCGTCGGGTTGACGGCCCTCGACCGTTACCTTGGCATCAAAGCCAATCGACTGGCCGGAATCACTCCATTGGACAGCGTCGTCGCCACCAACCTCCGACTCGAGGACAGCCTCGACGGGAGCCGGGCCAAGAGTTCGCATCCTTCGCTCCCGCTCGAAGCCTACGCGGGCAGCTATTGGGAGCCGATGTACGGCCTCGCGACTGTATCCGTCCGAGACGGCAAACTGGTGTTTCAGCCGGTGGCCTTTCGCGACGAACTTCCGCTCGGCCATTGGCAGTATGACACCTTTCGCGGCGAGTGGGCCGATCCGATCTTCGGTCACGCCAACGCCGCCTTTCGTCTCGAGCCGACCGGTGCCGCCATCGCGGGGGTGACCGTCGAAGGGCTCACAAATGAATTCAAACGGGTGGCACCTGGCGCGGTGGCGCTCAGCTGCGAGCCGAGCACCCCCGATCTGACACAGCTGGCGGGTCGGACGTCGCCGTACGATTCGGTCGACATCGGGGTTGGCGATCGGGCCGCACGGGTCTGTTACTCCCGGCCCGCGATGCGAGGTCGGAAGGTCTTCGGATCGGAGTTGGTCCCATTCGACACCCTGTGGCGGACCGGCGCCAATGATCCCACCATCATCCACTTGCCGTTCGCCGCCGAGATCGCGGGGATCAAAGTCGGGCCTGGGAAGTACTCGCTATACACAGTTCCGGGGCCGGCGCGTTGGATCGTCGTCGTCAATGCCCTCACCACCCAAGGAGGTTTGACCCGGGATGAGGGGCAGTTCAAGAACAACTACACCGCGGAGGTGCGCGCGAAAGAGGCTGGACGGTCGCCAGTCGCCCGTGAATCGATTCCCGATCCGGTTGAGCGATTCACCATTCGATGGGACTTGGCGGGTCCAACAAACGGCGACTTGTTGCTCGAGTGGGAGACCACCCGAGTCCGGATTCCGATCAAACGGGCGCCGTGATGCTGAGACCAACGATAGGTCCGCCGGCTCTCGATCACTTCGGCCGGCGGTTGATCAAAGCGTAAAACCGGTCACGGTACGTTTCCGAAATCGGAATCAGCTGATCTCGCAACTTGATTCGATCGCGTACGATCGACTCGATCTTGTCGAGCGCCTGCGTCCCACGACCCGGGCGGCAATATGGCGCACGCAGCGGCTGGGATCTCGGAGGGCCGCCCGAAAGGCGCCCAGCGTTGCGGGATTCTGCTCTGCGCCGCGGCCCAGGCCGTGAATGCGAGGATTGACTTGTATTCCCGGCCCGCCAAACGGCATCGGCATCGGAATGGGCATCGGGATCGGCATGGGCATCGGCATGGGGAGATCCGACTCGATGTTCCAGAATCCGCCGAAGTTCGTGAGAGCGCGGCCCGCCAATTCGCAGACCGTGGAGTCCGCGGCGCGGAGGGAGACCAACAGCCGCGCTACTTGAGCGGAATCCCGCGGCTCTGATTCCTGAATAGACACCAAGGCTGTGAGGAGGAGGGCGACGATCATATGTGGCTCGAGTTGGAGGTCACTAATTCAGACGCGTCTCAGCGCTAGAACCTTGGAACTCTGCGAGTTTGGCCGGGCGTGCTGCAATCAGGCCGGCCTGAGGGGAAGTTCTTTCGTTGTCACGAGGTCGTCACCTTTTCGCACTCCAAGATTCCGCGGCCTCGGACGAGATCTCCGCAACGGGGATGCGACCTGGCACCTACAAGCCCCTGGCCCGGTCGAAATAGGAAGCCTAGGTTTACTCGAGTACATGTTCGATCCGCGCAACCTGGCCGAGTTGAAGCCCCGGAGGTACTCTGGCGTCCGATCCGAGCGACCGAGCCCGCGCCTTGATCCGCGGTACTGTGCCGTGCGATGCGATTCTTCCATGGACCGAGTACGGAAATCTCGAACTGCGCCGCCAGACCTTGCCGCGCTACCTGGCGAGCGGATATGGCTTGGTCTCCTTGTCGCTTGCGTCGGATGCGGAGGGGCCGGAGAAGCTACTCCACGTACTAGCCCGAGTGCGACGTGAGATTCGGGCCGACGACACACTAGCACTGACCTCGAACGTGCAGGATGTGCGACGCGCCCGTCAGGTGGGGAAACTCGCGATCTCGCTCAATCTGCAGGGCAGTAACAACCTCGGTCGTGATCTGAACCTGGTTCAACTCTACTACGACCTCGGTGTTCGGCAGCTCCTGCTCGTGTACAATCACAAGAATGCGGTGGGCGACGGTTGTCACGAGCGGACCGACGGCGGGCTGAGCCACTACGGGATCGAGTTGATTCACGAGTTGAACGCAGTCGGGATGATCGTCGATTGCAGCCACACCGGATACCGTACGACGATGGAGGCCATCGATGTCTCCTCTCAGCCGGTGCTGTTCACCCATTCGAATCCGAAGGCGCTCTGGCGCCACGACAGGAACATCACCGACGAGCAGGCCAAAGCCTGCGCGGTCCGGGGAGGTCTCGTCGGCGCGGTTGGGGTGGGCATCTTCATGGGGGACAACGACGCGTCGACCGAAACATTTTTCCGGCAGGTTGACTACTGGGCGACGCTGGTAGGTCCCGACCACGTCATGCTCGGGAGCGACTACGTGTACGATCCGCTCGAGATGCAGCGCTACATGCGGTCGGTCAAGTCGCCCGAGTCGGGCAACTACGACCAGATGACCGAGTTCGTACAACCGGAGCAGCTGACCCCGCTCGTCGAGCGGATGTTGGCGGCGGGTTATTCCGACGCGAATATCTGCGGCATTGTCGGCGAGAACTATCTCCGCGTCGCCGGCCAGATCTGGCGATGACCGCCGGGATCGACTCTGCCTATCCCGCCCCCCGTTCGCGCTGGTGGATGGTCGGGGTCTTTGCGTTTGCGGGCCTCATGTCGTACACCGACCGGGTGGTACTGAGCGCTCTGGTCGATCCGATCCGCCGCGATCTCGTGATCAGCGATTCCCGAATCAGCCTGCTGCAGGGCGCGGCATTCGCCATTGTGTACGTTTTGGCCGGGCTCCCTTTTGGCCGGCTCGCAGACCGTTCGACCCGGATCCGTCTCATTGTCGTCGGTGCAACGGTGTGGAGTGCGGGAACAATTCTCTGCGGTTTGGCGCCGAGCTTCTGGACCTTGTTCGCGGCCCGCATCATGGTGGGTATTGGTGAAGCCGCACTGGCCCCTGCGGCTGTGTCGATGATTTCCGACTGCTTCCCGCCGACCCAGCGGGGGACCGCGGTGGGAGTCTTTCTCACCGGGATGGTCGCGGGCGGGCCGACGGCGGTTGCGGTCGGAGGCGTGCTGCTCGGCGCCGGGCAGGGCGGGGTCTTCTCCGGGTGGCCGATCGTGGGAACCATCGCTCCCTGGCGGGCAGTGCTCCTCCTCATCGGTGGTGCGGGGCTGCTCGTGCCGTGTCTCGGCCTCACGATACGAGAGCCGGTCCGCCGGGAGCTCGGTGTGCAGGGCGCCTTGCCATTGGGCGAGGTGGTCCGGAGATTTTCAAGTCAGCGCGCCGGTCTCGCGCCGCTCTATCTCGGTCTTGCCCTGTTGTCCATCGGCGACTACGGAATCCTATCATGGATGCCGACGCTCCTCTCCCGAAGGTTCGCCTTCAAGCCGGTCGAGATCGGGGCCCTCTTCGGCCTAGTGTCGGCCCTTGGTGGCATCGTGGGCTCGGTGGTCGGCGGCGTTCTATCGGACGCGGCCGAGCGGTTCGGCGGCACGCGCGCCCGGTTAGGCGCGGTGGCGGTTGCCGCGCTGATCGCGGCGGGCGGGGCGGGGCTCGTCGCCGCTTCGAGTTCCACTGAGGCCCTTGCAGGGCTTGGCATCTGGACTTTCGCCTCGAACCTGGCCGGCACCGGCGGGATGGCGGCGCTCGGGGTTGTGGTGCCGAACGAGATCCGTGGCGTAAGCATTTCGCTCGTCGCTTTCTGCAATACACTGCTCGGCCTCGGATTCGGCCCGACACTCGTGGCCCTCACCACCGAGCGGGTCTACCACGATCCTGTCGCGGTCGGCCTCGCGATGGCAACGACGATTGTCCCGGCCGGGGTGCTCGGAGCGATCATGTTTGCGCGCTCGAGCCGGGTGCTGGGCCGGGTATCCGCTTGACGTAAAGGGGTCACCGATGAAAACGAGGAGACAGTCCGCTCGGGCAGCGATTGGATGCGCTCTCGTGCTCGCCACTGGTGGTGGAGCCGACGTGCTCGCCCAGGCGCTGGACGATCCGGCGCCCTTTACGGTCAAACGGGAGTTTAGCATCGCCGTCCTCGCGGCGGACGGTACGAAATTGGTGACCGATGTCTATCGCCCCGTCGCTCCGGGCCGGGTCCCCTCGCTCCTCGTTCGCACGCCCTACAATCGCACGCTGCTCGGGTATTACCGGGAAGGGCATTACTGGGCGTCGCGCGGGTATGCCTACGTGATTCAAGACGTCCGGGGCCGGGGTGACTCCGAAGGACAGTTCGACCCGCTGGTTACGGAAGGGGCCGACGGGTACCGTGCGCAAAGCTGGATTGCCCGCCAGTCGTGGTCCAACGGTCGCGTGGGCACCCTCGGCGGGTCTTACCTCGGATGGACGCAGGTGTTCACCGCACCGCTCAACAACCCCGCGCTCAAGGCGATGATTCCGTCGGTGACGCCCTCCGATCCCGGCGGCTTTTGGCCAATGCGACACGGCGGCATTTCCTTCGGGATGGTCGAGTGGGCGATGGCGGTGGCGGGACGAACGCGGCGCGAGTTTCCGGAAGACGAAGCGGAATTCGCCGAGGCGTATCGGAGTCTTCCCCTCGCGGACATCGACCGGAACCTGGGCGCCCGTTCCTCCATCTGGCAGAGCTACCTTGCGAACCTCGAGAACGAGGCATACTGGAAACCGCGCAGCTACCAGCCCCGGCTGCCCGCCTCCCGGGTCCCGATGCTCCACGTCACCGGCTGGTATGATGGAACGCTAGGCGGGAGCCTCGAAAACTTCGCGGCGATGCGGACCCGGGCGGCACCCGAGACGCGCGCAAGCCAATACCTCCTCGTCGGACCCTGGCGGCATTGGATCGACTCCGATTCGCGGGGCCCGACCATTGGCGGGATGGATTTCGGCGCCGGCGCTGTCGTCGACATCCATCGACAATACCAGCAGTGGTTCGGTCGGTATCTCAAAGGTGATTCGGTCGCGCTCTCGACCTGGTCCCGAGTCCGGCTCTTTGTCCTCGGCGAAAACCGGTGGATCGGCGCGGAGGACTGGCCGATTCCCGGTACCCGCTTCGTATCGTTCTATCTTCGCGACGGGCGCGCCTCCGACCCGGCGCGTGGGCGCCTCACGATGGAGCCGCCCGGCGTGGGGGAGGGTTCCGATACCTACGACTACGACCCCGCCAACGCGACACCGTTTCTCTGGACCCGGAACGTCGATTCCGGCGGACCCGACGACTATCGGTCCGTGGAGGCCCGCGCGGATGTGCTCGCGTACTCGATGGCGGCGCCGGCCGGGGGTATGACGGTCTGCGGTCCGATCCGGGCCACGATCGTCGCCGGCTCCTCGGCGCGCGATACGGATTGGGTCGCGCGGCTCTCGTTGGTACGTGCGGATGGATACTCGCAGCGACTGACCGACGGCTGGATTCGTGCGCGCGCTCGCAATGGCGACTTCCGCAACGATCCGCTCGTGCCCGGCCGGTCCGAGACCTATCAGATTGATCTCTGGGGAACCTGCGTCGGAATGCGGGCCGGCGAACAGCTTCGTCTCTCGATAATGTCGGCCGCGTTTCCGGTGCTCGACCGCAACCTCAACACGGGCGAGAGCACGGCGCACGGCACGCGAATGGTCGTCGCGCACCAGTCCGTGTGGCACGAGGCGGGCAAGCTCTCGTTCTTGACCTTGCCGGTCGTCGACCGGCCCCCGACGATCGATACTCCATGAGGGCCGCGCGCGCGGACGCGTTGGTCAACGCACGATCACGGGAATCCGGAACGGGGCAATGTTGGTTCCGACCCGCGTCATCTCGAGCGTCAGCTGTCCCGGGCGTTCCTCGAGGACTTCTACGTCGAGGGTCTCCCCGGCCCCGAACAAGACGAGTGCGGGGCTCTCGATCGCCTGGGTCGCCGGCAGGTCCGCTCCATCCTTGGCGACAGCGCGCCAGTGCACGACCATCGTATCGCGGAGGAGCCGGACCTGAATCGGGTCGACGGCCGGAATGATCAGGAACCTCAGCCGGTGCGTAATGCCGGCGCGGAGTGCGACGGTCGGTTCAATGCGTCGCGCGCCGGCCGGAAGATCCGGCTGATCGAGCCCGGCCTCGGTGATGATCAGCAGGCGCTCGGTGGTGTCGCGCTGGGTGGCGCCTTTGGGTAGGACAATGAACGCGCCGAAGAGCCCACCCCTGAGTTGGGTCGTCTCGTCGGCGTGCGTGTGATAGATGAACGTGCCGGCACGCGGCGGGGTGATCCGGACGGTGAACGACGCTCCGGGCGCGATCAGCGGCGCCATGCGCGCCATTGCTCCGCTCCAGCCGGCCACGCCGTCGAAGTAGCTCTCCAGTTCGAGTCCGTGCCAGTGCACCGCCGTCGCATGGCGCGCGAGGTTCGTCACGACGATCTCGGTCGGTTCC
>JANYKV010000033.1 GCA_025358055.1 Gemmatimonadota bacterium | reverse complement strand
CCGGCATCATCGAGCGCGACCAGGTTCGAAGGCCCCTCGCCCTCGTACCGGGTGGAGAGGCGGAGAATGTCCTCGAGGGCCCCCTTTACGACGAGAAGGCGAGACTCCGCTCCGCGCGATACCAGGACCGACACTCGACGGCGCTCAAAATCGAACGGCACCTCATCGATTTTGGTCCATCCGGCCACCGGCACTTCGGTGTGCCGGAGAATGGCGTCATCCATTGGGCTCCGGAGCCCGGTCTCGAAATAGCTATTGAGATAGGCCAGCTCGAGCACCCGGTCCGCCTCGTGGCCCATCGGATCCAGGTGTTTTTCGAGCCGGATGCGAGCTTCGGTGAGAGTCCCGGTTTTGTCGGTGCACAGAATGTCCATGCTGCCCAGGTCATGAATTGCGGCGAGTCGTTTGACGATGACCTTTTTCGCCGCCATGCGGATCGCGCCCCGCGACAGGGTCACCGAAACGACCATGGGCAAGAGTTCGGGCGTCAGCCCCACGGCCAGAGCGACGGCGTACAAGAACGATTCCAACAAGGGACGATGCTTCATGGTGTTGACCAGAATGACAAACAACACCAGCAACACGGCCAGCCGAAGGATGAGGAAGCCAAAGCGGCGGGTACCGATTTCGAACGCGGTCGGGGGAGGGGGCGCGTTGAGGCTGGTTCCAATTTCACCCAGGGCGGTGTGCCGCCCAGTGCGACAGATGAGGACAGTGGCCGACCCAGTCACCACGGTGGTTCCCATGAAGACGGCGTTGGTTGCGTCATTCATTCCCGTGTCGGGCGCCGGCACCTCCCCGGCGTGCTTCTCCACCGGATACGGTTCGCCGGTGAGGAGGGCCTGGTTGACGAAACAATCGCGCGCCTCGATGACCCGCCCATCAGCGGCGATGAGGTTGCCGGCGGACAGCCGTACGACATCGCCGGGAACGAGTTCCCGAACCGGCACCTCGATCGGTTTTCCATCCCGAAGCGCAACTCCCCGCACCGCCACGGACTGTTTGAGCCGCTCAGCCGCCTGTCCGGCCCGATACTCCTGTACTGAATCCAGCGTCACACTCAGCAACGCCATCACGATGACGACCAGGGACGACGTCCGATCGCCGGTGAGCGCGGAGATGGCGCTCGCGAAGACCAGCAGGATGACCAGCGGATTGCGGAATCGGGAGAGGAACAGCCGGAGGTAGGTGCGTTTTGGGCCGGCCACCAACACGTTTGGTCCGAGGCGAGCAAGTCGGCTGGCTGCTTCCGCCCTGGACAGACCGGCGGCGCTCGATTCGATCCGACGAAACGACTCTCCAAGCGACTCCCTCCAGAAGAATTCCCCCTCGCGTGGGGAACCTGAAGCATCAGGAGTTGCTCGCACCATTGGATTCCGGGGCTGGTGATGGGAAAACGGAACAATAACCGGCCAGGCCACCCCGGCGCCTTGTGGCCGACCTTATCTCCGCGCCCCCCTCCACCCCGATTCGGTACCGCCTGGCCGTTGTCGTTTGTAGGTTGTCGGGAAAGGGTGTCTATTTGGGTTCTGCCCGCCGGTCCAGAGGCCCGAAGGAACCCGCCCCGAACGCGAATGAGGTGGAGATGACGAGTTCTGCCCCGACACGTGGCTGGCCGAAGCGCTTTACGGTCGTGGCACTGTGTTGTGCCGCGGCATTCATCGCGTACATCGACCGGGCGAACATTTCCGTCGCCTCCATCCCGATGAAGGAACAGTTTGGGTGGACCGAAACGATGAAAGGACTCGTGCTTTCGTCCTTCTTCGTCGGCTACCTCGTCCTCCAAGTGGCGGGTGGATCGCTGGCCAACCGCTTTGGCGGGAGGATCGTGCTGGGGGCGTCCGTTCTTTGGTGGTCGCTGTTTACGCTGCTCACGCCGGCGGCCGCATTCATTAGTCTCCCGGTTCTTATCGCCGCTCGGATCGGAATGGGATTGGGCGAAGCCGCCATGTTTCCAGCGGCCTTCAACATGATCGGGCGCTGGGTACCGGTGGCCGAGCGCACTCGGGCGGTCGCCCTGGTCGCGAGCGGCCTGTCGCTCGGAACCCTGTTCGCGCTCCCGGCCACCGGGGCGATCGTTCGCAACTACGGCTGGCCCGCCGCGTTCTATGTCTTTGGTGTCCTCGGCCTGGTCTGGGCGATCGTCTGGTTTTTCCGGGTCCCCAGTGGTCGTGGTATCCCACTCCCTGTGATTGAGGGGAGCCCTACGAAACCGAGTATCCCCTGGAAAAAAATCGTTGCGACGCCGGCGGTGTGGGTGATAACGTTGAACCACTTCTGTCACAATTGGACGCTGTACCTCTTCGTCGCCTGGCTGCCCAGCTACTTCCGCGCAACCCACGGCCTCAGCTTAACCAATGCGGGACTCTACTCGGCCGCGCCGTGGTTCACCATGTTCGCCATGACCAACGTCGCCGGCTGGATTGCGGACCGAATGCTTCGCCGCGGCGTGAGCGTGACCTTCGTGCGAAAACTCATGCAGTCCATCGGACTCTTGGGCTCGGCCGGATTCCTCCTCGTGGTACGAGACGCCGGTTCCGCCACCAGCGCACTGCTCCTGTTGAGCGCCGCGGCAGGCTCCCTCGCCTTCGCCCAAGCCGGCTTCTCGCCGAACATGTTCGACATCGCTCCGCGTTATGCGGATGTGATCTTCGGTATCAGCAACACCTTCGCGACCCTGCCCGGAGTGGTCGGCGTGGCGCTCACCGGGTGGCTGGTGGACGTCACCGGCACCTATGCGGCGCCCTTTCTGGTTACTGCGTCTGTGAGCCTCGTGGGCGCGATAGCGTTCCTCCTCTTCGCGAAGGGCACACAACTGATTGAATGAGATCGGTCTCGCAGATTGGCGAGGGATCGTAAGCCGGGTATCATTCTCGGACCCCCGAACCGAAGCTGAATATGGCTGACCGCCTTTCCCTGGCCCCGCGCCCGCGTTCCCACATATCCCGCCGAATGGTGCTTTGCGGCATCGTCGCCGGCTGCACCATCGGTCGGGTCCATGCCCAAGACCGACCAGCGCTGAACCCGTTGACGGCGGCAGAACAAAAAGCGGGCTGGCGGCTTCTCTTCGACGGAGCGACCACGAAAGGCTGGCGGGGCTATCTGAGCTCCACGATGCCCGACGGCTGGCAGGTGGCGGATGGTGCGCTCACGCGAGTAGGGCCCGCGGGGGACATCGTGACCACGGAGTTGTACCGGAACTTCGAGCTTGCGGCGGAATGGAAGATCGCAACGGGCGGGAACAGCGGGATCTTTTATCGGGCCGCGGACGGGTCGAAAGCGATCTATCACAGCGGACCGGAGATGCAGGTGCTCGACGACGCCAAACATCCGGACGGCCAGTCTCCCCTCACGTCGGCCGGGTCCGACTACGGTCTTTACCCGGCTCCTCGGGGCGTGGTTAAGCCCGCGGGAGAATGGAACAGTGTCCGCGTCATCGTGCAGGGCAACCATGTCGAGCATTGGCTCAATGGCGTTAAGATCGTGGAATACGAGTTCGGAAGCGAGGATTGGTTGAAGCGGGTGCTCAACAGCAAATTCAAGCTCTGGCCCGAATATGGGAAAGCGCCTCAGGGGCATATCGGACTTCAGGACCATGGGGACTGGGTCGCCTACCGCGGAATAAAGATTCGCATCCTCCCGTAGGGAAGCTCAAGGCAACACCCGCTGAGGCCGTGCCCAGTTTCTGTTTCAGCGAAGAGACGAGTGGGCTCACTTGAACGAGCGCTGGAGTTTCTCCAACGCCGCTCCGCCCGGACACAATTGCTCATAGGGCAGGTCAACCAAAGGCGTCGCGACCGTCTTTTCGATGGCGTGCATGTCCCGTCCATCGGCCGACTGGTACAGCAGCCCGGTGAGCACCTCGCCGGCCTCGTGGTGCTTCCGCAAATAACCCGACACCGCGTCACGATCGCTGGGGTCGTAGCCCGGGGCCACCTTCCGGAGCCGGACCACACTTCCGTCGTGAAGCGTCACATCGCCCGTCCCCACAATCTCCTTCCGCAGCGGCACAAAATCGGCTTCCACGACCTTGTGTAGGTGCTCTCGACTGTAGGCGTAACTCTTCGTCGATCCTTCGTGGTCATTGAAGGTGACGCAGGGGGAGATGATGTCGACGAAGGCAAATCCATTGTGGGCGAGCGCCGCCTTGATGATGGGGACCAATTCCTCTTTATCTCCCGAGAAGCTGCGCGCGACGAAGGTTGCCCCCAATGTCAGCGCCACCAACACCGGATCGATGGGTCCTTGTTGGTTGGCCTCGCCGCGCTTGGCCTTGGAGCCGATGTCGGCCGTCGCGGAAAATTGGCCTTTGGTGAGACCGTAAACTCCGTTGTTTTCCAAGAGGTAGAGCAGCTTGACGTTCCGCCGAATGAGGTGGCAGAACTGTCCGAGGCCGATCGAGAGGGAGTCGCCATCGCCCGAGACGCCGATGTACACCAGGTCGCGATTAGCCGCATTCGCGCCGGTCGCGACGGACGGCATCCGTCCGTGCACCGAGTTGAACCCGTGGGACTCACGGAGGAAATAGGTTGGAGTCTTGGAGGAGCACCCGATCCCACTCAGTTTGGCAACGCGGTACGGGGGAATAGAAAGCTCCCAGAAGGCGCGCACGATGGCCGCGGTGATCGAATCGTGGCCGCACCCGGCACACAACGTCGACATAGTGCCTTCGTAGTCGCGTCGAGTGAGTCCGAGGGCATTCGGCGCAAGGTCGGGGTGGTGGACCCGCGGTTTATTGATGGACGTGGTCATCGGCTCACTCCTTCCAGCCCGGCCCGGACGCCTTCGATCACCTGTCGCGCATTCAGCGGCATGCCACCGAAGGGAGTCACGGACCGCAGCTGGTCTTTGGCGATACTCGTTTCAAGGGTGAGCAGCGACCGGAGTTGAGCATCCCGGTTCTGCTCCACCACAAAGTTCAGCACATGCGTCTGGAGAAATTGCTCTACCTCCGGGCCGAACGGAAAGCCGCGGACCCGCATGTAGTCGAGCGGGAGTCCCGCGGCAGCAAGGATATCCACCGCCTCGAGCATCGCCGCGTTGCATCCACCCACGGAGACCACAGCATACTTGGCCCCGGGCTTCAACCGGATCATCGCCTTCGGTACCGCGGCTCTTGCGCTCAGGAACTTCCGGGCCAACCGCTCCATCACATCGGCGTACTCGTTGGGATCCTCGGTGTAGCCGCCGAACTTGTTGTGTCCGGAACCCCGGGTGAAAAAGGCGCCGCGGGGATGAACGCCGGGCAACGTCCGAGCCGTAATGCCATCCCCGTCGGTGTCGAGATACCGATAGAACGCCTTCATTCCTTCGAGCTCGGCCGGGCCGAGCACCTTGCCCCGGTCCGGTCGGTAGGTGTCATCCCAGGTGAGCTGTGGCACCATCCAGTCGTTCATTCCGATGTCTAAATCAGAAAGAATGAACACCGGTGTTTGGAAACGCTCGGCGAGATCGAACGCCTCCAGGGCAAAGTGAAAACACTCGTTGGGGTCGGAGGGGAAGAGCAAAATGTGCTTGGTGTCCCCGTGCGAAGCGTAAGCACAGAGCAAGATATCTCCTTGCTGGGTGCGCGTCGGCATTCCAGTGGACGGCCCGGTCCGTTGCACATCGATGAACACCGCGGGGATCTCGGCATAGTAGGCCAGGCCCAGGAATTCGGACATGAGGGAAATGCCGGGGCCGCTCGTCGACGTGAAGGCGCGGGCCCCCATCCATCCGGCCCCGATCACAATTCCCGCCGCGGCGAGTTCGTCTTCGGCTTGCACGACGAGGTAGCGATTCTTTCCCGTCTCCGGATCGATCCGGAAGCGTTGGCAGAACGAGCGAAACGCATCGGCCACCGACGTCGCGGGCGTAATGGGATACCACGCGCTCACCGTCGCCCCGGCATACACACATCCAAGAGCGAGGGCCGTGTTCCCGTTAATCAAGATCTTATCGTCGGGCGGGGCCAGCTTTTTCAGCTGAATCGGGAGAGGACATTCGAACGCCGCTTTCGCATAATCGTACCCGATTCGCAAGGCGCGTTGGTTCGATTCGACGAGCTCCTTTTTCTTTCCGTAGGTTTCCTGCAGCAACTCTTGAAGGATGTCCAAGTCGACGTCCAACAACGCCACCAACACACCGAGATACGCGATATTCTTCAACAGCGAGCGTTCCCGCGAACTGACGAAGGCCTCATTGCACAACCGTGCCAGGGGAACGCCGAGGACGTGGACATCGGGTCGTTGGAGGGAGGCATCGAGAGGCCACGAGGAGTCGTATATGAGCCACCCACCGGGGGCGAGCTCTGCGATGTCCTTTTCGTAGGTGGAGGCATTCATCGCCACGAACAAATCGAAAACCGGAGTCCGCGCGGTGTAGCCCGCACCACTCACGCGGATCTCGTACCAGGTGGGAAGCCCCTGGATATTGGACGGGAACACATTCTTGCCGGACACCGGGACGCCCATCCGAAAGATGGCCTGCATCAGCAAGCCGTTCGCGCTGGCCGACCCGGTCCCGTTGACGGTGCCGATTTTCAGGGCGAACTCGTTGACCCGGACGGAAAGGGTTTCGCAGGGCGCGGCTTCGGGGGAGGTCCTCGTGCTCATACCGACCGTCCGGCGTAAGAAAGTTTCAGGTCAAACTCCTGCATATCCCATGCGGCCGTCGGGCATCGTTCGGCGCAGAGTCCGCAATGCAGGCAAATGTTCTCGTCCTTCACCATGATCCGTTTGGTCTGCGGCAGCGGCCCCGAGACGAACAGCGGTTGACTCAGATTCGGCGTCGGCGCCGTGAGCCGAATGCGGAGCTCGGCTTCGTTGGAGCCGTTGTGGGTAATGGTCAAGCAATCGACCGGGCAGATATCGATACAAGCATCGCACTCGATACACAACCGATCCGTGAAATGGGTCTCGATGTCGCAGTTCAGACACCGCTGCACCTCATCCGCGGTCTGCTCGGGCGTGAAACCCAATTCGACTTCCCGGCTCAGTTCGCGGAACCGCTCGCGCAAGTCCACGTGGGTCATCTTGGCTCGCTCGGCGGCGCTGTAGTCGTTGTGATAGCTCCACTGGTGGATCCCCATCTTGGAGGACGTGAGCGTCATGCCTTCCGGCGGGCGCTCGGTGACCGCAATCCCGTAGCAATGGTTATAGATCGAAATCGCGGCGGCATGACCATGGGCCACCGCCCAAATGATGTTCTCGGGCCCCCACGCCGCGTCGCCACCAAAAAAGACACCCGGCCGACTGCACATCATGGTAACGCGGTCGACCACCGGCAGGCCCTTTTCGTCGAAGGAGATTCCGACGTCACGTTCGACCCAGGGAAACGCGTTCTCTTGGCCGATCGCCAACAGCACTAGGTCACAAGGAATGATGACAGTGCCTTGCACGGTACTCATCGCCCGACCGTTGCCGTCCTCGCCCCATTGCAACACCTCGAACTCCATCCCGACCAGCTTGCCGCCCTCCACGACGAAACGCTTCGGAGCGTGATTCTCGACGATCTCCACTTGCTCTTCTTCCGCATCGGCGAGTTCCCATGGAGACGCCTTGAAATGTCTGCGGGACCGGCGCGCGATGACTTTGACGTCCGTTCCACCCAACCGTTTGGCGGTGCGACAACAATCCATGGACGTGTTCCCGACCCCGATGATGAGGACCCGAGGTGCGGCCGTCGTGATATGCCCGAAATGGACCGACTCCAGCCATTCAATACCGATATGGATCTGGTCGCTGTCGTGACGTCCCGGAATGTCCAGCTCTTTGCCTTTGGGCGCACCGCTGCCGACATACACCGCGTCGTACCCTTCGCCGAGCAACGCTCGCATACTGCTCACCGGAGTGTCGTATCGCACATCCACACCCATCCCGACGATCATCTCGACCTCTTCGTCCAGCACGGACGCGGGGAGGCGGAACGAGGGGATGTTGGTTCGCATGAGGCCGCCCGAGTGCGGCAGCTTCTCGTAGATCACCACCTCGAAGCCGAGGGGCATCAGATCGTTGGCGACCGTGAGGGAAGAAGGCCCCGCCCCGACGCAGGCAACGCGTTTGCCGTTCTTGAACGCAGGCGCTTGAGGCAGTCGATCCTGGATGTCCCCCCGAAGATCCGCGGCAACCCGTTTCAGGCGGCAGATGGCTACCGGCTTACCGTCCACCCGGGTCCGCCGGCACGCCGGCTCGCACGGGCGGTCGCAGGTCCGACCTAGAATGCCGGGGAAGACATTCGATTCACGGTTGAGGAGGTAAGAATCGGCGTAGCGCCCTTGGGCAATTAGGCGGATATACTCCGGCACGTTGGTGTGGGCGGGACACGCCCATTGGCAATCGACGACCCGATGGTAATAGCTCGGGTCGGTGACGTTAGTCGGCAGCATGACTCAAGCCTTCGGGAGAAAGAGGGAGCCGGCCGGCAGGCGTGGCGGACTCATACCAGAGGATAGTCGACTCCCGTCGATGCTCAAGCGTCTTTGAACCATCACGGCTCCGTGGCTCGGCTCATTGATCTCGGCTCCTCCGCCAGCGTCGCGGGTCCATTGGTAACGTTCTCGACAACTCATACGTCTTACTGAATGAGACTCCAAACACGCCTCCCCGGCAGAGTCGGACACACCGGCGTACTGCTTCACCCGCCCTCATCACCACCAGGCCAGGGCGGCCAACCCCAGGAGGGCCGTTTCCATGCCACTATTGTTGAGTACTCTAACTTCCTTTGCCACCGCTGTCGCCCTCATCTCCGGCGAACCCAAAGCCCTGAATGATGTGGCGCTGCGCCAGGTCCTCGCGAATTATGTCACCCTCTATGATCAAGCCGATGCCCGCGGGCTTGCCAGTATGTTTACCGCCTCAGCCGTCGCGATAGGCCCTGAAGGGCGGGTCGATCGCGGCCAACGCGCCATCGAGGAGGGACTGCAGAGTGACTTCGCCGGCGCATCGAAGGGATCCCACCTCGAGGTCAGCATCAGCTCCATTCGGCCGCTCAGCGGCAATCTTGCCGTCGCTGACGGTCGATACGTCGTGGAATTTCCCGATCAGGCCACGTTCCAAGGAATGTTCCTGGCCACGTTCCGTCGCGAGAATGGTCAGTGGATGATCGAAGCGATGATGGGGGCCGCCCGGACGACATGAGCGCAGTTTCCGGCGGCCGCGACGCTCCGCTCGGCGTATCCGCCCGCCGAGGGGCCCTTCCTAGCTCCGTCACTCGACCAATCTACTACGATTCAGCCACGCGAGGTGTCGCTCCCACACGCGGTTCCAGAGTGATCCAAGACCTCCCAATTCGAGCCCAAACTCACGCGCAAGGCACTCGGCATACCCGGCCTCTGTCTCTATGATCCGCTCCAGCGCGCCCGACTCCGTGATCGTCCTCTGGACCGCGCCGCGGAGCGTCACAATCCCGTCCTCAGTGAACCGTTGGCAAATGGTGGTCTGAACGAATCCTGAGCTCGGCGATGTTTGCTGCTCGTGGCATCGGGCCGCAAAGTCCCCGAGCTCTCGGGGTTCGAGTGTGAAGTCGAAGCCGGTCGCCCCTCCCTGCGGATGGTTGTGTAAAGTCCACCATTCACCCTCCTGCGTGAGCCGAAACTCCAGAAACTTTTGTCGGTAGGTACCCGGTTGCAAGGGAAGGGGCTCGAGAAATCCGTCACCGAAGCCTACATCCGCAAGGTAGGGTTGGTCGAGATCGACCCGAATGAGAAGATGATTCTTCAGCGCCTCATCGCCGAGGAGATGGCGATTCACCGCCCCAGCAAGGAAGCGCACGTTGAATCCCAACTCCCGCAGCGCCCATGCCAGCAGTCCGTTCATCTCGTAACACCACCCGCCTCGCCGTTGGTAGACGATCTTTGCGAACATCCTCGCCGGCTCGAGTTCAAGTCTCCGGCCGAGATGGATATCGAGATTCTCGTAGGGAATCGCCATCAGGTGCGCACGATGCACGCCGCGTAGGGTCTCGATGGACGGGGCCAGCGACCCGGAGTACCCAATGCGCCGCAGATAGTCGGCGAGAATCACAGGAATTCCATGCTGTATCGCTCCATCACTCACGCCTCGTCGGCGAGGCGCAGGGCTAATTCGGGTCGGGCGCAAAGATCGGTGACGAGGGTTGCGACCGCCAGGGGTGAATGGCCACGGGGAGTCCCCCGGGGCACTAGGGGTCGCCGGAGCGACCGAATACAATAGATTTCGGCTCTATGCCCCTTCATAGCCTAATCGCTATCGCGCTGCTTCAAGACACCTCCCTGGCATTCAGCGGCCAAGGCCGTCACATCAACGTCCAGGTCCCCCGTCTCGAGGCCGCCGTCACGGTCGATGGCCGACTGGATGAGCCGGTCTGGCAAAAGGCCGCACGACTCACGGATTTCTCGCAATACCAACCAGTGGACGGTCGGCCGGCGGTGGAGCCGACCGAGGTACTGGTCTGGTACGCGCCGGACGCCATCTATTTTGGCATCCGGGCTCGCGAGATTCATGGCAACGTAGTCCGCGCCACCGACGCAAATCGCGACAACATCGCCAGCGAGGACCAGATCCAGATTCTCTTGGACACGTACAACGACCACCGGATCGCGTTCCTCTTTGGGGTCAACCCACTCGGTGTTCAACAAGACGGTACCCGGAGCGATCAATTCGGAGGGGGAGCTGGGGGGCGGTCGGCGACTGGAGGTGGGAGCCAGAATATTAATCCGCTCGACGGGACCGTGGATCTCAATCCGGACTATGTCTATGAATCCAAAGGCCGACTCGTGGAGGGGGGGTACGAGGTCGAGGTTCGAATTCCCTTTAAGAGTCTCCGCTATCAGGATGGCTCGTCCCAGACTTGGGGAATCAACATCCTCCGCCGGGTACAACATTCCGGCTTTCAGGACTCGTGGACTCCCGCCATTCGAGCCAATGCCAGTTTCCTCGGCCAATCGGGAACGCTGGACGGCCTCCATGATCTCAAACGCGGCCTGGTGCTGGAGGTGACCCCAACGGCGACCGGCCGGCTGGACGGGTCGCCTACATCGTCGGGCGGGTGGGACTATCAACGCGGGGGCGAGCTGGGTGCGGACGTCCGGTGGGGAATCCGCCAAAACCTCACGCTCAACGGTACCTACAACCCGGACTTCTCCCAAGTCGAAGCGGATGTGGGGCAAGTGCTCTTGAACGAACGCTTCGCCCTGTTTTACCCAGAAAAGCGTCCGTTCTTTCTCGAGGGACTCGAGCTGTTCGACACCCCGAACCAGCTCATTTATACGCGCCAAATCGTCGCACCGCGGGGCGGCGTCAAAATGGGCGGCAAGCTGGGCCATTTCAACGTCGGGACCATGATTGTGGCCGACGACAGCGTCTATTCATGGAACGGCAAACACACCCCAGTGTTTGGTATTGCGCGGGTGCGGAGCGACCTCGGGAGAAACTCGACCCTGGGCGCGCTTCTCACCACGCGCGAGGACGGCCCCGATCATTCCCGGCTCGCCGGCGCGGATCTTCGGATCTACCACTCCAAGCTGTATTTCGTGGAGGTCCAGGCGGTACAAGCCTGGACCGACAGCGCCGGACATCAACGCAGCGGACCGTTGCTACAAGCAGCCTGGGATCGCACCGGCCGGGCTTGGGGGTTCCACTACAATGTGCGGGCGGTGGGTCCCGGTTTTTCCGCGGCGTCCGGATTCGTGAATCGGACCGGTATCATCGACGCGATCGCTTTCAATCGGCTCACCGCGTACGGCGCACCGGACGCTCTAGTGCAAACCTATGGTGCTTTCTTCGGGTTCGAACGGATTTGGGACTACTCGAACCCTGGCGCAGGGACGTTCGAGGGCAGCGAATCCATTTCGCCCTCAGCAACGCTGCAGGGGGGCTGGCAGGTCAGTGGTGGCGTCTCCCGGGCCTTTTTCAGCTACAACCCGGCTCAGTTTACTAGCTACTCGGTTGCAAAGCCGGTGTCCGGCGGAAGCGACACCGTTGCGTTCGCGGTGCCGGGAACGGAACGAGACCAGTGGAACGGGTCCTTTCGGGTGACGACGCCAACCTGGCGCAATCTGACGGCGACGGCGGGCTACGGATGGGGCACGATTCCACTTTTTCGCGAGGCGTCGCCCGGCCGGAGCCATCGCGTTGACGCGACCATCGAGTTACGGCCGACGACGGCGCTCCGCACGGCAATTCAAGTCACGCGGCTCGCACTCGAGCGCACGAGAGACGGCTCTCGCTTTTCCACGGAAACGATTCCGCGGATCAAGGTGGAATACCAACTGAATCGCGCGCTATTCCTTCGCCTAGTCAGCCAGTACTCCGCCCGATCCTTGACCGCACTGGCCGACCGCAACGGCAACCCGATTCTGATCGGCGGTGTGCGAGACACCGCTACTACGACCAACGAATTTCGCGTGGATTGGCTTTTCAGCTATCGGCCAACGCCGGGCACGCTGTTTTATCTGGGGTATGGTGCGTCCCTCGAGGAGCCGGATCAATTTCGTTTCCGCAGCCTCCAGCGGACGGTGGACGGTTTCTTTGGCAAAGTGAGTTATTTGTTCCGGCTGTGACCCAAGACCGGCCTTGGTTTTGCCGCGGCACGGGCGGGACCTTGATGCACGGAAGGCCCAAAGCCTATCTTGGCCTATGATGGGCTGGTTCAACCGTCCGCGGTTCCCCTAAAGCCCCAAGGGACGGTATGAATCCCCCGGAGGCACTCCTGATGCAACGCCACGGATGCGATCCAAGAGTGCCCTCCCGGAGGCGTTTCGTCTTGACCTGCTCGGTCGGTCTCGGGATGCTTCTTTCCAAAGCCGCTCTGGCACGGACCCGAACGCCATGGATCAGAGGACCCCGGACGCATCCGACCCCGAGACCTGGAATCACCGCGGGTAAGGTACTGGCCAAGGCGCAACTCACCGGTTTCCCTGACGCTGTCCCCGTCTTCGACCTGATTCGGGAGATGCCCGAGATTGCGGACGGCATCCGCTGCAACTGCGGCTGCGCCGAGCTTCCAGGTTTTTACTCACTCCTCTCCTGCTTTGAATCCGACGGTATGGCGAAGAACTGCGTCGGGTGCCAAGGGCAGGCCCGGTTGGTCCATCGACTCCATCGTGCGGGACGGAGCCTGGACGAAATTCGGAATGCCGTGGACGCCCGATTCGGCTGAGGTATGCCCATGAGTCTCCAGGTGCTCATCCGCCTTCTCCCAGCGATTGCGGCGTTGGCGCTTCCGGCGGTCTCGCTGTCTCAGGTGAAAGCGAGCGAGCCCGCCTCGGTTTCCCAGACGATTGATGGCACAAAGATTACCATCGAATATTCGAGGCCGCGCGCACGCGCGCGCGATGGTTTGTTCGGCAAGGTCGTGACGTGGAACGAGGTGTGGACTCCGGGCGCGAACTGGGCGACCACCTTCGAGGTGAGCAAGGGCCTCAAGGTCAACGGCCATTCGGTGCCCCAAGGCAAATATTCGGTGTGGATGGTGGTGAGATCGGGCGGACCATGGACGGTGGTTCTCGATCCCCGACATCATCTCTTCCATGAGGAGCACCCCGATTCCACCGCGCAGCAAATCCGTTTTGACGTTTCACGCGAGGAAGCAGGATTCATCGAGGCCCTCAGTTGGTCGTTCGGGGACGTGCGGGCCACCGGCGCCACGCTGGCCATGCAATGGGGAACCACGAGGGTCCCGCTCGAAATCGAGGTTGAGCCCTCCTATCGACTCGCGATGCCGGCTGAAAAGGCCGCGGGCTATCTGGGACGGTATAGCTTCGAGATGAAGGAGCCGCCGGACACAGCGAAGGCAACGACGCTTACCCTGACCTTCGAGAAGGGGTCGTTGATCGGCACTTGGAATCCGGCTCCCTATCCGGAATGGGAACGATTCATCATGATCCCGATCGCGGAGACCTGGTTCATTCCGGGCTTCCTGGTGAACGGAGCGTTGTACGAAGTGGAGCGCGGAATGGTGTTCGAGTTCTCGGTCACCGAGAATCGCGCCGTGGCGTTCGACATGCGCGGCCAGGATGACAAGGTTTTCGCGACCGGCAAGTGGAAGCCATGAGAGGACCGCGTTCGAGACTTGTCATTCCGAGTTCCGCCGGTCGCGGAGCGAGGAATCTCAAGCCCACCCGGTCGCCGAACTCGCGAGCCTGAGATCAGTCGCAGGGCTCAGGGTGACAACAGTCGTGGGCACGATTCCTCCGCGTCTCTGCGTACCAACCTGTCCTCACCGAGCTTCGCGGCGGCGCTTAGCGTGAACCCTCTCAACGCGGAGGCGCGAAGAGGTTTGGCGTCCTCCGGGCCGATCGAGCCGGACGGTCACGACCGATCCTACTTCTCGTCGACTTTCCGGCCCGCATTCAAGTTGTCGAAGTTGAGCAACGTATTGAACACAAGGAAATAGCTGCCGATCGTTTCGCCGCGATAAATCGGATTGTTGGCAAACAACACCACATGCCCTTTCTCGCGCGGCACATCGACCACCACCGGCCGCTGGGCAATCTCGGCGCCCCCGTCGAGGAGGCCCGAGACGAGCAAGTCTTTCTGGTCGACAAAACGAAGCGCCACCCGGGGCCGCTGATCGGGCGGAATGATATAGAGCGGGTTCCGGAGCTGGTCATCGGTGATCGGGCTGGATTGCCAAGGCTGTACCACGGGTGGAGTCGGGGCGGAGTTTTTGGGATCCAATAGCGCCCGCCCTTGGGGAACGTCGGTGTCATCTGGCCGACCCCGGCCCGTCGGCCTGCTGGGTTCACCACCGAACCCGCCAAACCGGCCGAATCGGCCGAACCCACCGCTCGTCACGGAGAAACTCTCTCCATCCTCGCTATACACCGCGAGGCTGTCCGGTACTCCGTATACGATCGGACTCCCGGCATCCACGATGGTGGTCCGGAGGAGGCTCCCGACCACCTTGCCACGTTGGGGATGATTGAAAGTCACCCCCTGAGTGAGTCCAAATTGGGTCGCGAACTCCGCCGTGTTGCCGACCCCGACGAGCACACCGCCGTGGGCTACGAAGGCACGAAGATGCTCGAGTCCCTCCCAGCCAAGGCCAGGGCGAATATCGTCGGTCTGCGCCCAGGTGCCCAGATTCGGCGTCTCGGGCGTGTTTTTCCACGGCATGGGGTTTCGCCACATCGGCATGCCGTCGATGATCGCCTGCCCTCCGACGGCGGGCGGGAAGAGAACTACGTCGTACTTGGCGTTGAGATTCGGGTCCTTTGCGACGTCCTGCACGCTGATGTAGTCAAAGGGAATCCGGTTGAAATCGAATCCGAGCCGCCACCACCCTTCGGTCTGGGTCGTCATCCAAGTATGGAGAATGGCGACGCGCGCGGCGCGCGCGGGGTGGGTCTTTACGGAGGGAGCGTTGGGAACCGAATAAGCGGCAATCCCCAGCTCCTTCGTGGCATGTTCCAGATCCGCAAGGGCAAGATTCCGAATCACGAAAGAGCCGCGGTTGAACTTGACTCCCGCCGCCTCGAATGGCTCCTCGGCTATCTGGAAGTCCGCGGTGCGAAAGCGATAGCGCAGAGTTGCGAGCGCATTGTCTCCGTTGTGGTTGATCAGCACAACCGAGCCGGAGCCGCTCACCCCGCCCGGGGCCGTGATGTCGCCGCTCACCCTATCCATCGCCACATCGAGCACTTTTGGGTCCACCACCCGGAGCGCCTTCACCCCATAGTTCTCCGGGAAGGTCCAGCCGGTGTCATCATAGGGATTCTTTTGGGGATCGTCCGGGCTCCAATACTGATAGTCCAACAGGGCATCCGCGATCCGGGAGTACGGTTGGTCCATTCGCACGATGTAGCTGCCGGCGGGAAAAGCCTGGGTTGCGGGGGGGGGGGCCGACGCCGCGGCCGTGTCGGCGAGACCGCCGCTCGGGGTAGGCTTTGCTCGCTTGGCCGGTAGGGTCACACTGAATGGCGCGGTGGCCCGCGAAATCTCGACCTGTTGCATCTGCAATAGGCGGAGCAGTTCGGCCTGCGCACCGGGCCTGAGCTCGTTCGCGCTGAAGACATACGCCGCGGGGCCTTCGGTCCGAGCCTTTTGGATCGAGCGCTTGCTCTTCTGATAGAAATTGTCGAGGAACAATCGTCGATTGTCGGCAAAATAGCTCAGCGATACCAAGAGCCCGGTCTGCTCGTAGTTGTTGTTGTTTCGTAACGACCACATCACCCGCGGAAGCGGAGGGCTTTGCCGGTACCACGTTCGCGAGGTCTCGCCGGGCGACAGGGTACGCTCCAAGGTTTCCGCGCTTCCACCGTTGCCGAACGTCTCATAGAGCCGGCTGATACCGTTGTGGGTGGCCGCCATGAACATCAGATATCCGGGCGACCAGGTGTCGAAGTTGCCGTGGGTGAAGACCCCCGGCATTCCCATGCGGGTCATCTCCTGCACGTTGTTCCACCCGATCATTTGCCATTCGTTCGTGAGCAACGGATCGATCCACGCGTTGTATGGTCCGTCACCGATGGTATTGTCGTAGAGGTACGCCACGGATTCATGCAGGTCGTGGATCACTTGCGCTTTCCAACCCACGTAGGTGCTGAGCACGTTCTGGGACAGTTTGAGCGTGAGCCCCATCGCGTCGCGATTGTTGTCGTGGGCGACGTAGTGGCCCCAGTAGAGGAGTCCGGGCCACGTCTGTCCCGGATGGGCCATATGCCAACGAAAGATGTCCACCTGACGATCCCGCCCGTCGACTTCCACGATGGGAGTGATCAGCGTGATGAGGTGTTCGCGGATGTTCCGGATATACTGGCTTTCGTCGACCGCCAAACGATAGGCCAACTCCATCAGCGCGGTCGGCGCTCCGGTCTCGGGCGAGTGGATGGTACCGGTGATGTAGTAGATCGGAGCGGCTTCTCCCGCCAGGCGAGTCGCTTCCGCGTCATCCATGCCGATAGTGCGCGGGTCGGCCAGCTTCGCGAGCTTCGCTTTGTTCTCGTCCAGTTTCGCCAACAGCGCTTCCGAGGCCACGGCGACCGCGATCATCTCACGGCCCTCCTCAGTGGTCCCAATCGAGTAGACGCGGACCCGCGGACTCGATTTCGCCAGCAAGCGCATGTACTCGTACACCGCTTTCGAGTAGGGGAGCTTGTTGGGCGCGCCGGCGATGTCCCCCAGGACGGCGGTCGGCGTCGGGACCGTTTTTGACGCCGGCAAATAGTCCACCAACGGAGAGAGGAAGAACGGCTCCGTCGTGTACTCGCGAATCTTCTTGGTGTACGCCTCGTCAATCGCTTGGTTGGGATCTCGACCCGGTCGGGCGCCCGAGGCGTCTCCTGCGACGGGAACCGTCGGCGGATTCGCGGACCCAGATTGGCCGAGGACCATGCGAGGCGGGGTCCCCACCGCAGTGAGGCACACCCAAGCGACGATCAATCGTTGACGCAGCATAGCAACCTCAGGAGCCAGGAAAAGAAGGACGCGTCGGGGAACGATTTCTCGCACCCGCGGCGGGTCTGGGTCAAGATGCCGACCCGCGCGAGTGGGCGACAGGAATTCGTGCGCGCTTGACTCGAATCCCATTTGCATTGCATCGCATGAAAGATGAACAATACAGCTTCCGCCTCCCCCGCGCGGTCGTTGCCTCCCTCGACCGCGAAGCCCGCCAGCGCGGCATCCCGAAAGCCCAGGTCGTTCGCGAGGCCCTCGTTGAGTTCCTCGCCCGACCTGCCGGCTCGCCATCCCCGGCCAACGTAGCACAACTGCTCACCGGTCAAACACGCCGACTCGGCACCGAGGCGGGCCGGATCACCATCGCCGAGGACTTTGATGCACCGCTCCCGGACGAATGGCTTCGTGAGTTTGAAGGGTGAAGATTCTCGTGGATACCCAGTGCTGGATTTGGATGCTGGCCGCTCCCGAACGCCTAGGCTCGGTTGGACGAAGGATCGTCGAGTCGTACGCGAACGAGTTGTATCTGTCGGCCGCCAGTGCATGGGAAATCAGCATCAAGTCCGCGCTGGGCAAGTTGACCCTACCCACGTCACCGATTGAATGCGTACCGGCGCTCCTGGCTCGGACTGGCGTCACAGCGATGCCCATTCTCCATCAGCACGCGCTTCGCGTGGCCACGCTCCCCCCGATCCATCGGGATCCCTTCGACCGGCTCCTCGTTGCTCAGGCGCAAATAGAGGACCTATTGTTGCTGACGGCCGACCACGCCTTTGAAGGGTACGACGTCAAGCTACTCCCCGCCTGGTCGTAACGCCGGATCACTTCACCGACTCACCGACGAGGGCGACCCGCGCCCCTCATTGCTCCTTCCCCCATTGCGCCCGCAGTCCCTGATCCACCACGTCACAGGCTTCGCGATTGAGCCCGGTACCACTCATGACCCGTGACCCCAGTTCCTGGTGTTCGTCCCGGGTCACGGAGTATGCCGGCCAGGTCGGAAGCCCGGATCGATTCGGGTCGCCGGTGGCGGCAAACTGGGTCCAGTACTGCCCCATGATCGTGGTGAGTTCATCGTCCACTTTTTCGCGGGGCAACCAGACCAACTTCGTTCCGAAAACGTACCCGAGCTCGGCGGCATGATACGCCCCCATCGATTCCCCACCGGGGAGCACCCGCGTGAACTGATAGAGATAGACCGGATGCCCAGCCTTGGCCACGGCGCGCGCAGCAAACCGGGAAGGACAGGTGAAGGTCAGGTCGGTCATCAACCGAAGCGAAGCGGGCTCGACCGCGGCCGGGCCGGTGGCCGGGTAGAGCTCACCAATTTTCCCGGCCGCGGGGCCGAACTGCTTCAGCCACCCCTGATAGCCCTCCACGGTCCGCTCAAACCGTGGCATATAGAACCGGAGGGAGGTCATCTCCAGCGCGTTGCTACCAATAAGCAGGGGCACCGGCAGCGCGCGGCCGGAATCAAAAACCCTCCCCGGGACAGCGGTCAACACCCAGCCGTCGATGATCGGCCCATTGGAATACTGGCCCGCCAACAATAGGCGATCGGCCGTTGCCAGAAGTTCGGCGGCCGGCCTGTCCCGCAAGGCCCGAAGCGGATCGGCTCCGGCGTCGGCTCCCAGCGCCTTCGACACACGCTTCCCGGCTTCTTCAGCGTCCGAGAGCGTTTGCACCGCCCCCATCGGTGGCCCGCTTTCCGCGATGACCCGATGGAACAACCCTTTGCTGAGGGGTGAGGCCATCAATCCGATGATATCGATCGCGCCTGCGGACTCGCCGAACGCGGTGACACGTGTCGGGTCTCCGCCGAAGGCCTTGATGTTTCGTTGCACCCACCGAAGGGCCTCGATCTGGTCGAGGAGCCCATAATTCCCGGAGGAATGATTGGGCGATTCCGCAGTCAGAGCCGGATGGGCCATGAATCCGAACACGCCGAGCCGATAGTTGATGGTGACGACCACGACGCCTCGGCGCGCCAGGGCAGCACCGTCGTACAATGGGGAAGAACCCGCTCCGTTCAGATTCGAGCCCCCGTGAATCCAAACCATCACGGGCTGCGCGGCGCTCTTCACGCCCCAACTCGTCGTCCAGATATTGAGGTACAGGCAGTCTTCGCTGACGGTGAGCGGCTCGGCCGGGACCTTGTCGGCGGTTCCGAAGGCCTGCGCGATGCTCTTGCTCCACAGGGTCAGCCGGTCGGTTTGCACGCACACGGCCCCGAAGTCTCGGGCCGACTGTGTCCCACTTCGAGGCGAGTGGCGCTCCGGCGGCCGCCAGCGCAGTGAACCCAACGGGGGCGCGGCGTACGGTACTCCCTTGAAAACCGCTTCGGTGGGCGCACCGAACCTGGCGCCAACGATCATTTCGCCTTCGGCCTTGGCTTCGGGCGGTTTGGCCTGGACAACCATGACATCGGTCGGCAACGCGATCGCAAGAAACGTTTGGAAGACAAATCGCATGGATACTCTCTAGAGTGGATGGCGCGCGGTTCAAGATGTTCATTCGGTCGGTACATGGTATGACTGGGTCCGACAAAGCTACTACCATTGTTACATCCTTGCGCCGAGCCCCAATCTCCTCCATATCTCTCTTTGCTTCTCTCCCTCAAAACCAGCATGTGGGATACAAGGAAAGCGGTATCGACCATGCATGATCTGAGAGCTGCCGGGCTGGCAATTTTCCTGTCGGCTGGTGGCGCCATAGCAGGCACTGCCCAAGAAGCGAAGCCTAAACCGCAAGACGACGGCCGGTGGGTCATGCCGGGCAAGGACTACGCGGCGACCCGCTACAGTGGCCTCGCGCAGATCACTACCGCGAACGTGTCCAAGCTCCGGATGGTATGGAATTTCTCGACCGGGGTGTTGCGCGGGCATGAAGGGCAACCACTCGTCGTCGACAACACGATGTATGTGGTGACCCCCTATCCCAATGTCCTCTATGCCTTCGACCTGACCAAAGAAGACTACCCGCTGAAATGGAAGTATCGTCCGGCCGTGGATGCCAACGCCCTTGGCATCGCCTGCTGTGACGCGATCAATCGAGGAGCCGCTTTCGCCGATGGAAAGATCGTCTACAATCTCCTCGATGGTCATACGGTCGCGGTGGACGCGATGACCGGCAAAGAGGTGTGGAACACGAAAATCGGCGATCTGAGCGACGGCGAGACGACGCCGATGGCCCCACTGATCGTGCGGGACCGAGTGATCGTGGGGCCCTCGGGAGGAGAGTTCGGAATTCACGGCTGGGCCAAGGCGTTGGATCTGAAAACGGGCCGAGTCGTCTGGACCGCCTACAACGAAGGGTCGGACGCCGACATGTTGGCGAAACCCGGGGTGTTCAAGCCGTTCTATGACCGGGGCACCGACCTGGGGCTCACGAGTTGGCCCCAGGACGCCTGGAAGCATGCGGGCGCGCCCGTGTGGGGCTGGCTGTCCTACGATCCGGACTTGGATCTGGTGTACTACGGGGTCGGGAACCCAGGGCCGTACAATCCGGAGCAGCGGCCGGGCGACAATAAGTGGACCAACAGCGTGCTGGCTCGCCACCCGGGTGACGGCTCTCTCGTGTGGGCTTACCAATTCACTCCCCACGACAATTGGGACTACGACTCCAACGCGGAGATGATTCTCGCTGACCTCATGATCAAAGGGCGACGCCGCAAAGTCCTAGTGCACTTCGACAAGAACGGTTTCGCGTATACCATCGACCGCACGAATGGCGAGCTACTCGTTGCCGAGCCCTTTGTGAATCTCAACTGGGCCAAGCGGGTTGACCTCCAGACCGGGAGGCCAGTGCTCGATTCCACCAAGATCACTGGAGTCTCGAAGGGAAATGTCTCCTATATCTGTCCGAGTTTGGAAGGCGGGAAAAGCCCCGCGTCACCCGGAGCGTATTCACCGCGGACCGGCCTCTTCTACGCGGCGAGTCTCAATGTCTGCATGAACTATCAGACCGCGAAGACGGGCCGGATCCGGGGCACGCCCTATGTCGGCATCAACAGCCCATATCAGGCGGGCCCCGGTGGTCACTTGGGCGCGTTCATCGCGTGGGACGCCGCGCTGGGGAAGAAGGTCTGGGAAATCAAAGAGAAATATCCGGTGTGGAGCGGGGTACTCACCACCGCCGGGGACGTCGTGTTCTACGGCACACTGGACGGGTGGGTGAAGGCGGTGGATGCGAGGACCGGTAAGGTGCTGTGGAAGTTCAAGGCGGGGTCCGGCATTGTCGCCGCGCCGATCACTTTCAAAGGCCCGGACGGCAAACAATACGTGGCTATATACGCCGGGATCGGGGGCGACTGGGCCCTTCTTTCGGGCGACGTCCGCGCCGATGACCCGGCCGACATCCGGGATCCGGCCGATTTTATCAAGGACCTGGGACGCTACACGAGCCAGGGTGGGATGGTCTGGATCTTCGCGCTCTAGTGCGCAGGAGGAGTCTCATGCTCGGAACTCACACGGAGCCGCAGAGACCGCGGATCGCTCTCCTTATCCTGGCTCTCGGCGCGGCCTGGGCATGTGGGAGGGGGGGGAGCGCGTCTAAGGCGGGAGAACCAGCTCAAGAAAGCCACGACAACGTGATCTTCGCCGGTGGCATCGCGCCCCGCGCCGTAACCATCGCGCCGGTCAATCCCTATGCCGGCGACGCCAAATCGGCCCAAGCGGGCGGCCAACTCTTCGCCTCGATGAACTGCGATGGTTGTCACAGCAATGGTGGAGAGGGCTCCTGGGCCCCGAGCATCATCACGGGCCGATGGAGATTTGGCGGCACCGACCCGGCAATCTTTCGCACCATCTATTTCGGGCGGTCCCAAGGCATGCCGGCATTCGGCGGCATCCTCGCTCCGGAGCTCGTCTGGAAGCTTGTGACCTATATCAAGACGCTTCCGGTCCCCAAGGCGGTTCCGACCCAGGGGTGGTAGCTGTGTTGAGTCTGCGCGCCGCGAGGGTGATCACATGCCTGACGGCGGCGTTGGTCCCTCCTCTTGGCGCGCAAACGGGCACCGTGACACAACGCTTCGATGTTCGGGTCCCGATGCGTGATGGCCTCACGCTGTCCACGGACATTTGGATGCCCGTGACACCGGGCCGCTACCCGACCATCCTTCTTCGCACACCCTATATCAAGGCGACCAACGGCGTAGCACGCCTCGCGCACTTCTACGCTAGTCGCGGCTATGTATTCGCCACCCAAGACACCCGCGGCCGGGGTGACTCGGACGGTCAATTCAGCTGGCTCCAGTCCGATGCCAAGGATGGTTATGACGCCATCGAGTGGTTGGCAGAACAACCATGGTCAAATGGCCGAGTGGGAACCGCGGGAGGATCGTACGCGGGCACGGTCCAATGGCTGGCCGCGCGCGAACGCCCACCGCATTTGAGCTGCCTTCTTCCCAAGGCCGCCGCAGGACGGTGGTTTGACGAGGCGCCATACCTCGGTGGCGCACTTTTGATGGGCTTTGCGATGACCTGGTCCAACTTGACCTCGGGACACGTCGCGCAAACCGGCAACGCCGATCTCATCGACTGGGAATCGATCTACCGGCATCGCCCGTTCGCCACGATGGATTCGGTGTTGGGCCGACCGATGCCTGTGTACCAGGATTGGCTCCGGCACCCAACGTTTGATGATCACTGGAAGCGGATCACGCTGACCGACTCGGACTTCGCCCGCATCGACCGGCCCGCTCTCACGGTGACCGGATGGTTCGACGCCGATCAATCGGGTGCGCTCCACTATTGGCGTGGCATGCGGGGACATTCACCCGCCAAGGACCGACAGTACCTCATCATCGGGCCCTGGCAGCACGTCGCCACAATTTACGGCGGGAGCCCGCTCAAATTGGGCGAGATGGAGTTCTCTCCGGAATCGGTGCTGGACGCCAATACGAACGACCTGCGGTGGTTCGACAGCTGCCTAAAGGAGACCGGACCGTACCTCGCCCCGCGAGCTCGCATTTATCTCATGGGCACGAATCAGTGGCGTGATCTCAGCGATTACCCACCGGCCAACGCCGAGTCGCGGGACCTATACCTGCACAGCGGCGGGCATGCGAACACGTTCTCGGGTGACGGTCTTCTGAGTTGGAACAAACCGGCCGACGAGCCCACCGATCACTACACCTATGACCCGAGCTCGCCGATCCCAATCGCTGAGGTCCAAGAGGATGGCGTTGACCAGCGCCACTTGGAGAATCGCAACGACGTGCTGGTTTACACGACAAGTCCGCTCCGCGACACCGTGGAAGTGATCGGCAAGGTGGTCTTGGATTTGTTTGCCGCGAGCGATGCACGCGACACGGATTTCATGGCCAAAATCAGCGATGTGTTGCCGGACGGGCGAGCGCTCAAGATTGGGGCGAAGACCGTCGGCGTCATCCGGGCGCGCTTTCGAAATGGGTACGAGCGAGAGGAACTGCTCACGCGGGGAAGAGTAGAGAAGTTTCGGATCGAATTGTTCGATATCGGGTATGCGTTTCTGCCCGGCCATCGTCTCCGGATCGATCTCTCCAGCAGCGCGAGTCCAGCCGTGGCGCCGAATCCCAATACCGGCAATCCGGTGGCCGGCGACACGACGGCGGTTGTGGCCCACCAATCCATCTATCACGATCGAGAGCACCCGTCACATCTCATACTTCCGGTGACGCATCGGTAAACCACATTGGCTTCGGGTGCCAAGCCGGTGGCATGTCAGCCCTACTGCCTTTAAGAGGAGGAGCAAATGAACCTGGTCGACCGCGTGAAAGGGATTCTCCTGACCCCACGTCTGGAATGGACCACGATCGACGCCGAAACGGCGACCCCAGCCTCCCTCTACTCTGGGTATGTCATCCCGCTCGCGGCGATTCCAGCCGTTGCTGGGTTCATCGGCTCGTCGCTGATCGGGTATGGAATCTTGGGGAATACGTTCCGCGTGCCCATTACGACCGGAATCTCGAGTGCGGTGGTGCGCTACGTTGGCGCCCTTGTCGGCGTGTACGTTTTGGGGCTCATTATCGACGGTCTTGCTCCGTCCTTCGGGGCCCAGAAGAACCCGATCCAAGCCCTCAAGGTCGCGGCGTACTCGAGCACCGCGGCTTGGGTGGCCGGGATTTTCTCGCTGCTCCCGGGATTACGGGTGCTCGGCATCCTCGGGCTCTACTCCGCCTTCTTGCTTTTCATCGGGCTACCCGCGTTGATGAAAGCACCCGAAGATCGAGCCCTCGGCTATACCGCCGTCGTGATCCTCGCTGCGGTCGTGCTCTGGGTCTTGGTTGCCGCGATCGGCGCCCGGCTCATGGGCTACGGTTCCTGGTACTATTGAGATTCGGCCCGATGCTCATGGCCTTGGTTCAACCAGCGCCAGGGCCATGAGCTCGAAGCACTCCGGCACAGCCTAGGCAATCACTCCTGTCGGAGTGCCGCAACCGGATCGACGAGAGAGGCCCGTCGAGCGGGAATCCAAATCGCCAGCATGGCCACCCCGACCAACATCAAAGGGATACCCACAAAACTGACAAGATCGAGCACGCTCCCCCCATAGAGAATGCCTCGAATGAGCTGAGCCGCCGCGAGAGCACCAACGAGTCCGATTCCAGTCCCAACCAGAACCAAGAGTAGTCCTTCCCGCATCAAGAGTCGCACCACCGATTGACCGGCGGCCCCAATCGCCATGCGAATCCCGATCTCGCGGCGGCGTTGCGACACCGAGTGCGACATCACGCCGTAGATGCCGATCGACGCGAGGATGGTTCCGAGCGCGCCGAACAACCCGAGGACGCTTCCCGCAATCCGGGCCGGCAATAGGGCAATGCCGAGGTGACTGTTCAACGACCGAACGTTGCTGACCGGAAGGTTGGGGTCGAGCGCTGACACTGCGGACCGCAACACCGGACCAATGGCGCCGGGATCTCCAAAGGTCCGGACGTGGATCGTCATCCCGGTCGCCCAGTGCTGGGCCTGCGCCAGGAACATGAAGCCCATCGGATCCTCGCCCAGTCGCTTGTACTTCCCCGTTGGTGTGACGCCGATAACAGCGTGGTCCCGGCCGGCCGTGTGGACGGTCCGTCCGAGAGGGTCTTGATGCGGCCAGAAGTGTTCGGCAAAGTAGTGGTTGACGACAATGACGGGCGCCGCAGCGCTGTCGTCCTGCGCGGTGAAACCTCGGCCCCTGAGAATCGGGATTCCCATGGCTTCAAAGTATTCCGGCGACACCCTGTTTTCGTTGATTGACATGCTCTCGTGGAGCGCGGGGACATAGCCGGGAATCCTGACCCCCCAGTCACTGCCCGGGAGTCCTAATTGGACGTACTCGGCGAAGCCGACGGCCCGCACGGCGGGCATGGTACGGAGCCGCTCGCGCAAGCGCCGGTAGAAGTCTTCGATGCGCGCCCGGGTGTAGCCCTGAAGCCCGGGGTCCATCTCGGCGAGGAGGACGTTGTCGCTGACAAAGCCTTTGTCGACCTCGGTCGCGGCCTCCAGGTTGCGGACGAATAGCCCCGCGCACACCAGGAGAATGATCGAGAGCGCCATTTGCGCAACCACCAACCCTCGGCTCATACGCGACCGCGACTCGCCGGCAGGAGTCTCCCCTTTGAGCGCGGGAATGAGCGCCGGGCGCGTGGCCTGAAGCGCCGGGGCAAGACCAAACAGAATCCCGGTGAACGTCGACACCCCCAGCGTGAAGAGGAGCACGGACGGACTCAAGCGCAGATCGGCGGTGAAATCCGCGTCCATCGGGAGACTGACCCGGTTCGCCAATCCGATGATCCACCACGCCAAGCCCAATCCGACCAGGCCGGCCGCGGCGGCCATGACGAGGCTCTCAGTGAGCAGCTGTCGGATAATCACGGCTCGGCTGGCGCCCAAGCTCAGCCGGATGGCCATCTCCCGGGAGCGGTCGCGGGCGCGGGCGAGGAGAAGGTTCGCGACGTTGACGCAGGCGATGAGGAGTAACACCAGCACAACGGCCATGACGACTGAGGCGAGCCCAACCTGGGCTCCCTTGAGAGTCGGATGAATCCCCGCATCCGACTGGAGCACCAGTTGAATCCCGCGATCCTTGTAGTCATCAGGATGTTCTTCCTCGAACCCGATCGAGAGAGCCGTCATCCGGTCGTTCGCCTGAGCGAGACTCGCTACCGGCTTCAGCCGCGCGACCAGATTCAGGAAGTTATCTCCTCGGTTTTCGAATTCATCCTGCAATCCCGGACGCACCTGATCCAGCTGCATCAACGGGACCCACAGGGTCGGTGTCATGACAGAAATAGTGCTCTTGAAGTCGGCCGCCGCCACCCCAATCACGGTATACTGCTGGCCGTTCAGGATGACCAATCGTCCCACGATGGCCGGGTCACCGCCGAATACCCCCTTCCATCCTGAGTGGCTCAGCACCACAACCGGATGCGCTCCACGGCCTACATCTTCGTCAGGAACGAACGTCCGGCCCCGCGAAACAGTAACGCCAAGAACCGAGAAATAGTTGGCGGACACCATCATCCCATACACCCGCTGTGACTGCCCCGATACCGAAAGATTCAGTGGCGCGAAGCTCCAGGCCGCAACACCCGAGAAGACCTCTCCGGACCGGTCACGAACATCGCGGTAGTGCGGAATGTTGTTCGACCCGTACAGGCTACCGGGCCCAGTGCGGTACAGTTGCACCAATCGCTCGGGCTCCCGAACGCCGGGGAGGGGCCGGAGCAAAAGGGCGTCGATGGCCGAGAACACTGCGGTATTGAGCCCGATACCGAGGGCCAGGGTGAGGATGACAATGGTGGTGAAAACGGGGTTCTTGACCAGAAGGCGCCGAGCCAGGCGGAGGTCGTGAAGCAAGGTAGACATGAGACATCGTCTCCGCGGGCTGAACCGGACTCGAGGGGGCAGGTTAGTAATCTGTGGTACGGCCTCGACGCGTCCAAGGTTTCATCGAGCGAGAAACCTGCGCCAATGGCGCCCGGCGCGATCGAGATTTACATTCGGCGTCACGAGAGACCTCATGTTCACAGGCTTCATGATTCTCGATGGCGTAATGGGTCGCATCATGATCACGCGAGGGGCGCCGTGAGGACTGTGGCCGCGGTGCTCTCGTTGACCGCGATTCTGGCGGGCTGCGATAGAGGCCGGACCGAGTCGGCGGTTCCGCATGAAACAACGGGGCAACCCTACCTTCGACTCGCAAGGCGGGTCGACGACATCAGCGTCTGGATTGTCGACGGGGAGTACGTTCGGGAGAACCTCGACGTGGAGTTCACCAACTTCGGCCAGCACTATGCCTTTCCTTTCATTCCAGCCGACGAGTTCTGGCTCGACCAGGAGCAAGCCCCCGGAGAGGAACGATTCTTCATCACCCACCTTCTCGTCGAACACCATCTGATGGCGGGCGGCATGGAGTACGACCCTGCCCTCGTGAGAGGCGATTCGGCGGAAAGCGCCGAACGGGTCCAGACCACGAAAGGGCGGGTTGCGCGAAGCATACTGGAGACTGGCCGCCGGGCCCCGCTGCTTGAGCGAATTCACGAGGAACTGCTTCCGGCGTACAGTGGTGCCGTGAAGGTGTGGGTGGTGGATGGGGAGTTGGTTCGCGATCTTTTCTTTGTGGACTTCACCGAGGGTGGGCACGACAAGGTATATAGGTTCGTGCCCGCGAACGAAGTGTGGATCGATGATGACCTCATGATCGGTGAGCGGCCATTCGTCATCCTCCACGAGCTCCATGAACGACGATTGATGTCACGCGGTGTGGACTATGACTCCGCACACGAGGAATCAAGTCGGATCGAATTACAATGCCGCCGCCAACCCGCCGAATTGGCGTCCATGCTCGCCGTCGAACTCGGCCGCGAGCCACCCCCCAGATGAGGTTGCCCATGCCCACGCCAGTTTTTCGCCGCACCATCCCACTGTTGTTCGCCCTGGTCAGCGCACCACTGGGCCTCGTCGCGGCGCAACAACACCCCCTGGCGGTTTACATCTCGGCCGACATGGAGGGCATCGCCGGGCTCAGCTCGATGCAGGATCCGATGGGCCCCAAGCTGATGACGCGCGAGGTAAACGCGGCGGTCGCCGGCGCGTTTGCCGCGGGGGCGACTCGGGTGGTCGTGAACGACGCGCATGGGAGCCACGCCAATCTGCTCGTCGACCAACTCGACCCGCGCGCCATTCTGTTTCGGGGCGCGCTCAAGCCGTATGGAATGATGGAAGGCCTCGATAGTTCGTTCAGTGCCGTCCTGTTCGTCGGGTTTCACGGAAAGGGCAAAAGCCTTGGCGGCTTCGAGGCGCATACCGGAACCAATGAGATCGCCGATCTCCGGATCAACGGCGTGTCCGTCGGTGAATACGGGATGAATACAATTTTCGCGGCGTGGTACGGCGTCCCGGTGGCGTTCGTGAGCGGGGACAGTTTGGCGTTGGTCCAGATGCGAACCCTCGTGCCCGGCGTCGCGGGAGTCGCGGTGAAGACGGGCATCTGGAACGAAGCGGTTCGCACCCTATCCCCGGATTCCGCCCAGGCCGCAATCGCACGGGAGGTGGAGCGGGCCCTCCGCGGACGATTGCCGGCGACCCTGCGCGTGGCGCGACCAGTGATAGTCGAGCTCGACTACACCACCTCAGTCCTGGCCGATATTGCCGAGGGGATCCCCGGGGTCCGGCGCACCGGCTACGGCACCGTCAGCTTCACGACGCCAGGATACCCCGAAGCCTACCGGATGATTCGGGTCTTGTATCGACACCTCCGCCCGTGACCGCGCCGGTGTCAATCGGCCCGTAGGGCGTCCAACGGGGCGACGCGGGATGCACGCCGGGCCGGGAGATAGCCGGCGATCGCGGCGCTCGTGGCCAGTACGACAATGGCTATCCCGATGGACGGCAGATCGAGCGTCCCGATGCCGAAGAGCTGCGAGCGCAACATCCGCGTGACCACCAGAGCGATCGGGGTTCCGAGAAGCACACCGCCTGCCGTCAGCAACAAGGCCTCCTTCAGAACCAAGAAGGCCACGTCGCCCGGTTCGGCGCCGAGCGCCATTCGAAGACCGAACTCGCTGGTATTCCGGACGGTGGCATAGGCCATCACACCGTAGAGCCCTACAGCCGCCAGAACGAGCGCCAATGTTCCGAAGAATGTCACCACCTGCGCGACCAACCGATCCTGCGAAATCGAGTCACGAATCAGGTCACTGAGCGGATCGACGCTGAGGATGGCCAGAGTCGGATCGGCGGCGGCGAGCGCCCGGCGAACCGGCGCGGAGAGACGGGCGGGATCACTCGTGGTTCGAATCTCGAGCTTGAATCCCCCCGGAATTTGTTTCAGCTGGACGGCGGGAAAATAGATCCTGCGAACCGGTTCTTCGCGAACGCTGTGCTCCTGGATGTCCGCAACGACACCCACGATCTCGAATGTCGAGCTATCGGCGGATACGTGGTGCCCAACGGGATTTCCCTTAGGGAAAAAGAACCGGGCCATCGTCTCATTGAGAACGGCAACCTTCGGTCCGCTCTCATTGTCCCGGGCCTCGAAATCGCGCCCCCGGAGCAGATGCGCGCCGACGGCATGAAAATAGTCCGGCCCCACATCGTCATACGCGACCACGGAGTCCGCCTCGGTCCGAGCGGTAAAGCCCTCAACCTGAATTGTCGTGCCTGATTCCGTGCCGCTGAAAAGCCCATTCTCCGAAAGGCTCACACTCGCGACCCCGGGGACATTCCTCACGCGCTCCGTCAGATCGCGCATCAGCGCCGCGAGCCGAAGACCCGCATATCCACTCCGCTCGGCATCCACCGAGGCAACGAGCAACTGATCGCGCGCGACACCGACATCCGCCTGTTCCAGACGCTGGGTGCTACGAACGAGCATGCCGGTGCCAACGAGGAGTAAGAGCGAGAGCGCCACTTGGGCGACAACGAGCATCTTGCCCAATCCCAATCGCCCCGGCCGGCTGGTGGCGCCCGCTACACCTCGGCCCTGCGCGCGGAGCGCCGTGGCCAAATCTACGCGGGTGGCAAGCAATGCGGGGACCAGACCGAACAGCACCGCGGTGACCAAGGATAGTCCGGCAGTGAAGGCCAAGATGCGGCCATCCAAGTGAACGTCCAAGGGAATCGGTCTCGACCCTCCACTCGCGATGCGCAGGAGGGCTGAGCTCCCCCAATAGGCCACCAGGAGACCCAAAGCGCCACCACCCAGCGCAATGAGGACGCTCTCCGTCAGGAGTTGTTGGAGGAGCCGGAGACGGCCGGCGCCGAGGGCCATCCGGACACTGATTTCTCGCGCTCGCGCGGCGGCGCGCGCCAACATGAGATTGGCGACATTGCCGCACGCGACGAGGAGTACCAACGCGACCGCCGCCATGAGGGTGAGCAACCCTTGCGCATAGCTGCGCCGATAGTATGAGAATCCCTTCGCACCCGGTTCCACCTGGACTGGACGATTCCGCAGGGCGCGCTCTCCACCGGTCGGGTCTGTCTGAGAAGCGTTGTCAATGAGAGATCGACGAATGATGGTTGTGAGTGCGGCGCGGGCCTCGGCCAACGCTTTGCCGGGAGTGAGGCGGCCCATGAGCAAGAGCCAACTCGTGGCGCGATCCGTGAGCCAGGGACGATGCGGCATGATCACGGGCTGCATCATGAGGGGGATCCAGACCTCGGTCGCTTGCCCCACGATGTCCCCACTGAACCCCGGCGGGGTAATGCCCACGATCGTAAAGGGCGACCCCGCAAGGGAGATCGAACGTCCGATGGCGGACCGTTCTCCCCCGAATCGGCGCTGCCAATAGTCGTGACTGATGACGACGACTGGATCACCGCCGGGAACTTTGTCCTCATCGGCGGCGAAAGTGCGGCCGAGATAGGCCGGCACCTCCAAAACGGCAAAGAAGTTCCCCGAGACCAGCCGACCCCGAGGATGCTCGGGCTCGTCTCCGGCGGAGCCGCCCGAACTCGCTCGGTCGATGATGGCGTCCAAGCGCCCGGTTCGTCCTGAAGCGTAGACCCCGGACAGGACGTGGTTTTGATCCCGCACATCAGCGTAGACCGGGAATGAAGCGATGTCGCCGCCGGGAGTGCCCTCGGAGACCGCCCCCGTGCGAGAAGGATCTCCGATCGACACCAGTTCTTCGGAGTGAGGCACCGGAAGGGTGCGGAGAAGGAGTGCGTCGATTACGGTGAAGGTTGCGGTGTTCGCGCCGATTCCCAGCGCCAGGATCAACAACAGCACCGTGGTGAAGCCGCGGCGTTGCCACAAGGTGCGGACGGCGTATCCGATATCCAGCCGCAAGTTGGTAAACCGATCGGCGTGCTTCATGGCTCGCTCTCGTCCCTGGTCGATGGTGAGGCACTGATCGCGCACCTTCGGCAAGTCACCGAACCGGCGTAGCGCTTGCTGGCGAGCCTGGTCCGGGCTCATCCCGTTCGCAATAAGTTTTCGAGTGCGCATGGCGAGGTGGAATTCGATCTCGGCGTCCACGTCGCGTTCCACGCCTTTGGCGCCGACCTCGAGTCGGAAAACCCGGCGCGGCCCTTCGCCTGACATCACGCCGGCTCCGGCGACGTAGCCCGCAAGGCTCGGCCCGCCGATTCAACGAATTGATGCCACGAGGTGGTGCCCCCTTGCAGCCGGCGGTGTCCGGCGGCGCTCAAGTGGTAATACTTGGCGTGGCGGTTGTTCTCGGAAAGACCCCAATCCGCCTCGACCAGCCCGTGCCGTTCCAAGCGGTGCAATGCGGGATACAGGGTTCCCTCACCGACGATGAGGGCGGCTCCGGTGGCTTGTTCGATCCAATCGACCACGGCATAGCCATGGCGCGGACCCCAGCTTAGAGCTTTGAGAAGAAGGAGGTCGAGGGTACCACGGGTGAGGCTGACGTCAAGGTCGTCCATCTCTGCCGCCGGAGGGGGTTTCTTCAGGTTACTCGGTTTCCCATCGCCACGCAATGGGAACGGTGCGAGCACCCGGCAGGACAGCCTTACGCGGAGACGCGGAGGTCGCGGAGAGAGTCGGCGCGAACCCTACTTCCGTACTCCACGTCCGTTTGGTGATCAGGATTCGGGGTCCGATGCGTCTCCGGAATTCCCACGTTTTGTGGCACTTCGTGTGCGTACCGTGATGAATCGAACTCGCCACTACCCCTGCGGGAAGTCTTCAAACCCTCCGCGCTCTCCGCGCCTCCGGCTGCCGCTTTCCCTTGCCGAACTCGCTACCCCGCGGCCCGACTGGTCAGAACGGTTCGAAACACGCCAACCGCCTTCTCCATCTCATTCATAGTACCGATCGAGATTCTCGCGTGCGAGAGGAGCGGGGGAAAGGAGCGGCCGATCGCGACCCCGCCATCAGCGCACGCTTTGCGAAACTCGTCCACCGGCCGTCGAATCTCTACCATCAGGAAGTTGGTCTCCGATTGCGACACGCGGAATCCCTCGCGTTCGAAGAACTGCCGGGTGAACGCGCGCGCGGCGCGGTTGAGTTCGCATTCGTGCTGGACGTGGGCCGCGGCGTCGAGACTG
>JANYKV010000015.1 GCA_025358055.1 Gemmatimonadota bacterium | reverse complement strand
CCTGTACGACACTACCTGATCGACTGGAATCGCCCGGCGAGGGCTGCGTCCGTCGCACGACCCCCGCCCCATGTAGGTTCACCAACAGTCCGCGCCGGTGCAGAGAAAGTACCGCGCTCCGAATCGGAAGCCCGGCCACCTCCGGCACGATGACAACCGGCGCCGTGCTCGGTGACGCGGGACGAAGGGGGAGTGTCACCGCGTCGCTCTCTCCCACATCGAATTCGCCGGAGTCAAATCTGCGGGCGGAATCATGCCGCTCGGGAGCATGCACTCGCACTAATCGCTTCCGGTCGAGGCCGCTCCGCCGGGCGGCCAGCGCCTGCTGCAGCATGTGTCGGGTGAGCGGCGCCGCGGTGAGCCCGCCGTAGTAGATCCCCTTCGCCCTCGGATGATCGATCTTGGCGTACACGACCAGCTGCGGATCTTCGGCGGGGAAAATGCTGATGAACGAAGCGGCATAGTCTCCCTGAACGTACCCCCCGCGTCCGGCCCGCTTGGCCGTTCCAGTCTTTCCTAGCACCATATAATTCTCGAGTTGGGCCTGTCCACCAGTACCCGCCGAACTCGCCGCCTGCCGCAGGAACACCCGCAACTGCTTCGCGATCTCCGAAGAAACCACTTGCCGAACCGGCTCCACCTCGTGCCGATACAAGATGGCGCCGGCATGGTCGCGGATTTCTCGGATCAATGTCGGCGCGAGGAGCACCCCGTCGTTCGCGATCGCGCCATACGCCGCCGCGAGTTGAATCGCCGTGACCGAAACCCCGTAGCCCATCGCGGCGACCGCGCCGTCCTGAACCGGGATCCACTGATGGGGCAACCGGAGCGTTCCCCTGGCCTCCGAAGGGAATTCCACCCCGGTCGGGCTGCCGAGGCCGAAGTCGCGAAGCATGTCATACTGTTCGGAGGGCTGAAGGCGGAGGGAGAATTTCGCCATCCCGATGTTGCTGGAGTGTTGAACCGCCGTCGTGAGTGTGAGGTATCCTCGGCGTGCTTCCGCGTCTTTCACCGTGTAGAAACGCCGCTTTCCAACCGGCATCATCCACAGACCATTCTCGGCAAAAACCGAATCGGTGGGCTTCACGCGGTTGTGCAACAGCAGCGCGGCGGCGGTGAACAGCTTCGCCGTCGATCCGGGCTCGAACGGGTTCGTGAACGCGGCTGTTCCGGGTACGGTTCCCCCCGGGGTTGCCACCTGAGAAGTCAGCGCGAGGATTTCCCCGCTGCGCGGATCGAGAAAGACCACGTCCCCCGCATCCGCATTGAGTTCGGTAATCGCATCGGTGAGTGCCACCTCGGCGATCGACTGTAGCTCCGCATCGAGCGTAAGGTAGACATCCGCGCCAGCCACAGGATTACGCGTCAAGCGTCTGGGGGATTCATACAGGCTCCCAGCGCGGTCGCGGAGGTAAACCGCTTCACCATCCACCCCACGCAGCAGCGAATCCAAGGATCGCTCGAGTCCGGATTCACCGATAGCGCTATCGGCGTTCAATCCGCCAATGATCGGCCGGGCGAGCCCGCCCTCAGGGTAGGAACGCCGGTAGTCGTCCAGCAACCGCACGCCGCGAAAGTCGCGGAGGGGCTTGACTTCGCTCGCGCGGAACGGGCCGTGGAAATACACACTGCGTGGAGTGCCGGTACGGAAGGCGCGGCGGAGCTTAGTGGTGTTGACTCGAAGGCGGACGACCTGGCGAACAAGGCCCGTGGTGTCGTTCACCTCGTTGGTGGCGATCTCGAGATGATAGGTCTCTTGGGTGACCGCGAGCACCTCCCCGTTGCGGTCATACACGGTACCCCGTCGCGCCGGGAGCTCTTTGCGTATGGTTCGGCTGGTACTCGCCTCCGCGGCCCATTGATTTCCTTGGACGAGCTGCAGGGTCGCGGCTCTGATGACCACGGCAACAAGGCCCAACAGGATGGCGACCTCAATGACACCGATGCGGGCGGCCGGCTTTGCCATCAGGGACGAGACGGATGGGGAACCGTCGGACCGTCGAGCAAAATGTTCTCACTGTCGGAGGGCATCCGCAGCCCCAGGCGCGCTTGAACTTTCGGGACCAGCACTTTCCGAGAGGTTCCGTCGCGGATTCGGTGATCGAGCTCGGCGGCATTCGCGGTCACAGCGGAAAGCGCAATCCTCGCCGTTCGTAAGCGGGAGGCCGTTAGATACGCTTCCCGCTGCCGGGCGGTGACGATGGTCGCAACCAATAGGAAGATGAACAACCACCAGATAACCCAATGCCGGCCTCTAAGCGTCATCGCGAACTCGAAAAGTGCGCAACCGGGCGCTTCGGGCCCGCGGGTTCTCGATCGCCTCGTCGGGACTCGCTTCGATGGCTTTGCGGGGCTCCCGGACTCCGAGCGGCCGGCCACGGCAGGTACACAAAGGTTGTTCGGGCGAACAAATACAACTCGCACCCCACTCGCGGAACGCGTGTTTAACGACTCGATCTTCCCCCGAATGATAACTAATCACCGTGATCGCCCCACCGGGGGTGAGCGAATCGCGGAGCAGCGGGAGGGCAGTCCGCAGCCCTTCGAGTTCGTCGTTCACCGCAATCCTGAGGGACTGGAAAAGCCGGGCGAAGTCTGGAGGCCCCGACCGGGGCCCCAGTACCCCCCGGATCGCATTGACGAAATCGTCACTCGTGGCGAACTGATTTCGAGCCCTCCGCCGCACGACCTCGTCGGCCAGGCGCCGGGCCTTACGCTCATCCCCGTAGTCCGCGAAAATCTGTTGGAGTTCCGAGGCGGATCCATCGTTCAACATGTCGGCGGCCGTCTGACCCCCATCACCCATTCGCATATCAAGGGGAGCGCCCGGCCGAAACGTGAACCCCCGCGCGTCCTGATCCAATTGCCGTGACGAGACGCCAAGGTCGAGGAGGATGAATCCGGGATGGAAGGCGTTGATCTCGTCGAGGACATCCGGATCGAAGAAGGCCCCGAGGCGGTACCGGACCTGATCGGGTCCCAGCCGATCGCTTGCGATTCGGATCGCATCCGGGTCGCGATCGATGGCCAGCACTGTCATTCCCGCAGCGCGTAGCGCCTGGGTGTGACCGCCGTCTCCGAGGGTGCCGTCCACCGCCCGGATCGCGCCGCGAGCCGCCGCCAAAACGGCATCGAGGAGGACGGGATGGTGAAACAGCGCCGACTCGGATGCGCTCATGGGCCTCTCCCCCACAACGAAGCACCCCGTCCGCGGCTGCGGACGGGGTGCGACTCGGGTCGATGGAAGCGGGGCTGACGGGGCTCGAACCCGCGACCTCCGCAGTGACAGTGCGGCACTCTAACCAAGCTGAGCTACAGCCCCTCAAGCAGAGCGGGACAATATAGAGTCCCGCTCGCCCGGGTGGTAGTCCCTATTTGCAATAGGCCTTCTGCATCTGCGCCAAACGGGGCTTGTACTGCTCCACCCCCGTGAGGAGTTTGTCCACGCTTTCTGCCGCAATCGGCTTACCGATGGTGAGTGCCGGCGCGGCCTCTTCCATGAACGTCTGCATCCGTTTCGCGATCTCACAGGATTTTTGTTCGGTCGCGTCCTTGTCGAGCGCCACGGCTTGGAAGAATGCGGACATGCCGAGCACATAGTTCGCGAGCTGCGCGGCGCGTTGACCCACGGGGAGGAGCGGAACCGAGATCCGCGCTACCTCCGCCGCCCCGACGAGATCCTGTGGCGGCTGGAGCAGAGGCAGCGCGCCCTGGGCCAGAAGAATCCCGTAGTTTTGTTTGTCTTGATCGGCGCCGTATTTCAGCACGTACTCCTTGAAGGGAATGGCCTCCTTGATACGCTTTCCTTCTTGCAGAGCCTTCACCGTCTTAATGACCACGTCAACGCTCGCCGTATCCACGGCCATGAGCCGCATCGTGGTCGCGACCAAGCTGTCCATCGGGCCGGCAAACGCATACGCTTGAGTCAACTGCCCCAACAGTGTCGGGGTTGGACCATGCCGCATCACGCCGAGCTTGGCCCATTTGAGGAACCGGGTCGTGTCGGGTTGTTTGGAGGCGGCGAACGTCATCTTGATGAAGAAGGTCGAATCCGCCTTCGTCGAGTCGATGGCGTACACCTGCTCGAGGGCGTCGATGGCGCACTTGTTGTCGCCCTTGTACAGACAGGCGTTGCTCATGAGATCGAGCAGGTCCGTGTTGTTCGGGTCGATCGAGAGGCCTTCCTTCGCGACCTCGATGGCCGCCTCGGGCTGCCCATAGCCGAGGAACAGCTTCAGTGCTTCTTCGCGCAACGCTTGATTGGTCGGCGCCACGCGGAGCATCTGTTTGTACGTCTCAATCGTCTTGGAGCTGTCGTGTTTTTGCTGGTAGATCACCGCCTGCTGGTTCCAGGCCTTGAGACTCAGGGAGTCGCCTTTGGTGGCGTTCCGGAAGTGAGTGAGCGCGTCATCGGATTTCTTCTGCGCGAGGGCGAGCTCACCGAGGCAGTATTCACTGAGGCCGTGGTTGGGCAGGTTCTGGAGCGCCTTTCGAGCGGCCTCTGCCGCCTTATCGGGCTTCGTCTTTTGCTGGTCCATGCACGCCTTCGCGTCTTCCAGCGCCTTCATGGCCGGAATCATCGCGTCGGCAACCTGGCCCCCAAAATCTTCAAAACTCTGATTCGGCTTCTGGGACATCGTCACGACTTGGCCGGCATCATCGTTGAGACCGGCAAGCCGCGCGACGAAGGTGAAGCGGCCGCCCTCCCCTTTCGCAATCGTGCCGCTGATCATCGTCCGGGCCTGAAGTGCTGTGGCTAGCGTCCGCGCCACCAACGGGGGGAGCATCGCGTCCGCCGGGTAGGCGTATTTCAGCAGGGCTTCATTCATCTGCTGGCGAGTGATGACTGAGAACCAGCGATCGGCATCGTCGGTAAGTTTCTCGCGAAGTCCCGATCCGACCCGAATCGCCGGGGCTGAGTCTCCAGGAGAGAACGAGTACGGGTTCGCGACGAGCAGCCGAGGATTGTTCGTGACCGGCTTCGGGGGCCGGCTCGCTCGCAGCTGGGCCATCGCTGGCACGAGGGGCGTTCCCACCAACAACACCGTCAAGGACAGTCGGGTCAGACGCATTCCAGGAAACCTCCGCACAGGAACCGCCCCGTATGGGCGGACGAGACGACGCAGAATCGCGTCGCGAAATGGGCGAAGAGGGATTCGAACCCCCGACATCCTGCGTGTAAGGCAGGCGCTCTGAACCGCTGAGCTATTCGCCCAGGCGATCACCGCTCTACCGCTTCGCCCGAATCACAAAGACGTACGGACACCGGGGAACCGCACGTTGCAGGCCCGCCAGCCGCTAAAGAGCAATGGCAGCCGGCAATAAAATACAATATCCAATCACGAGGAGAACCGCTGCGAGGCTCGGACTCCCCGATCGGAGAACCAGATAGCCCGCCACCAGCGTAGCCAAGGCCAAGCCAAGCACAATGAGATTGCGGGAGCCGAGGAGATGGCGACGACCCCCCGCCTCCGAATTTCCGGATGTCATAGGTGCATCAGGTTAGCTGTCAAGCCGCGTCGGGTCAAGTACTTCCGTCTCCTCTGAGGGGGCTGCAACTTCCCACCCGATGTCCAATGCCTCTCGTCGCGGTCGGTCCGCACGGCGGCGAAACCACGCGGCGCCAACGAGGACCACCGCCAATACCGCCCAACCACCGCCCGCGACCACCCAAAGCCCTAGTCCATAGCGTCGACGCACGTCGGCGCGCCAGGAAATTTCGAACTGTTCGAGCGTCCGACCGGTGGACGCGAGCACGGCATCCTCAAACGCCTCGTGATCTCGGAGACGGCGGACCAGGCTGTCCAGCGTCCCGGCGGGCTGGAGCCGCGCCAGGTGTCGAACGGCGGTGCCAGCCAATGCATACCCCGCCTCGGCTCCGATCGAGCCACCACGCAGCGCGGCGTCCAAGCCTCCCAACTCCGGGACCTTCCCCACGGCCACAGCCAGATTGAGACGGAGCCCCTCGAGCCGTGACCACTCTTCGGCCGCCACCACGGCGTACCCTTCGTCAAACCACAGGGGGACTCGAACCCGAACCGCGTCGTGAAAGACGAGATGCGCCAGTTCATGGTGAAGCGTCGCGGCCGGATCGCCCCCGTCCACTCGAATCACGACGGTCCGCCGCCCCGGGAGGGTCATGCCGGCTCCCCAGGACGGCACCCGGCCACCGGAGAGAGAGTCGAACCCCTTGGTCCCGGCGACCAGCACCAGCCGGAATGGCGCGAGTTCCCACTGGCCCAATCCGGCCCACTTCGCTGGGCGATCCCCAATTTCAGCGAGCGCAAGCGCAAGGGACATCTGCCGGGCCGGTGCAAGGACTGCCACTCGCCCCACCTGAGCGGTTTGAAGTCCCGCGGCGTTTGTTTGAAGCAACAGTCCTAGGACGAGGCGGAGCGAGGAACCTCACCTCCCTTGGCGGCCAGATCGAGCATCTCCTGGCATCGCTTGGCCCAAGGGGCAAACCGGTTCGCGAGAGCGCCCGCAGCCCACGTTTGTTTGGCGAGGTCTTGCTGCCCACTGAACCACTGGGTTCGGCCCAAATCGTAGTAGGCCTCGATGAGATTTGGTCCCAACCCGACGGCTTTCTGGAGAAATGTCTGCGCATCCTCGTACATGCCGCGCTCGAAATACACGAGTCCTAAATAGTAGTTGGCGTAGAGTGTGGCTTTCCGATCATTGTCCAAGCGAATCGCCCGCGACAGATGTTCGATCGCTTCGCCAAAAATGCGCTTCTTGAGGCAGATGTAGCCGACATTCACACGGGCCAACGCGTTCGCCGGCTCTTTCATCAAGACCCGAGAAAAGGTCGCCAACGCGTCATCGTATTCCTGGTGGAGCATCTGGGCCCAACCCAAGAGTGACTGGGCCTGAGTGTCATTGGGCGAGAGATCCATGGCCTTGGTGAGGGCTTGAATCGCACCGGCATGGTCTCCGAGAGAGATCAGGCTCCATCCCTTTTCGACGTAGGTGGAGGCCCCGATATGGTCCTCGTGAATTTGCGGGCGGGCACCGGTGAACTGCGGCCCGCCATCGTCTGTTCCCAGTTGCTTGTACCGATCGACCAACCCGCGGATGTCGTTCTTGAGCCCCTGGAGCTCACTCACTGCTGTGTCGGTTCGCTTGAACAGCGCAATGATGGAGCGTTTGATCTCTTCGCGGTCCGCACCGGCGGTCGCTATGCCGAGGCGGGCTTCGATGGCCTCGAATTCTGCCCGGAGCAAGGAAGCAGGTGACTCAGACATCCTCACGCCCCATTCCGCGATTGCCCACCATGGTCGCTCGTGGACTCTGGCGCGGGTGCGGCGCCCGGCCGCCGACGGCCTCGACGATACACGCGGCGATCTCCTGCAACGGCTTGACCCGATCTACGCCCCCGGCCGCGATCGCGGCGGCCGGCATGCCGTTGATCGTGGCCGTCTCCCGATCCTGCGCAATACCGACTGCTCCGCGCGCATGCATGGCGCGCAAACCCTCCGCGCCGTCACGTCCGAGTCCGGTGAGAACCACCCCGACGGCCTGCGGGCCGAAACAGTCCGCAAGACTCAGGAAGAGTGGATCCGCCGCCGGGCGCACCCCCCACACCGTGGGTGACTGGTCGAGGACGATCCTCGGGCCTTGGGAACCGGACTCCACACGCATGTGAAAATCTCCCGGTGCGACATAGACACGGTCCACCACCACGGATTCGCCGTCGGACGCCTCAACGACCACCAAGCTGCTTTGTGAAGCGAGGCGTTCCGCTAGACTCCGAGTGAACCCCGCCGGCATGTGCTGTACGATCAGGACCGCCGCGCCAAGTCTGCCCGGCAACCGGGGAACGACTTCTGCGAGGGCCCGCGGCCCACCGGTGGAGGCCGCGATACCGACGCAAACCGTCGGCGATCCTATCGCGGGGTCCGATGCCGGATCCACGGGGGGTACTCGATGGGGGCGGGCCAACACCGAAACGCGTCCGACGTCCGCCGCGAGCGCCGCCCGCAGCGCCGCCAGGACTCGTTCCCGAAATCGGGCCAAGGCGGGCCCTTCCCGGGACTCCTCTTTGGCGACCAACTCAACGGCGCCCAATTCCAGGGCTCGGATCGCCTCGGCCGTGCCGGGGCCGGCGTAGGCGCTCACCACGACGACAGGGCGCGGAATCTCCGACATCACGTAGCCGATCGTACTGAGCCCGTCCAGCACGGGCATCTCGAGATCGAGCGTCACGATGTCGGGGCGATCGCGATGAATCCTGCGCAAGGCGTCCATGCCATGCCGCGCCGTGCCGATGACCCGGAACTCGCCACTGGAGTCAATCGCCTCCCGAAGCAGCTGACGGAAGAACGGGCTGTCGTCGACCACCAGCACGGTGGGGAGACTAGAGATGAGCCACCCCCTGGCTGACGGAGGTCACCGTGACCACACCGGTCTGCAGGTTGAACTCGACCGAGCGACCATAGTCCCCACCGACCTGCTCGCCAATCACCCGGATGCCGTGGACGTGCAGCGCCTCGCGTACCGCGACCACGTTGCGCTCCCCCATCTGAATTGACCCGGGTGGCGTCAGATTGGCGAACATGCTGGCGCCGCCGACCAAACGCGCGGTCAGGCGCCGGAGGTCCGCTCCGAGGGGCTCGAGCTGCTCCAACAGTGCGGGGACCGCGGTTTGGGCGAATCGGCCCGGCGATTCGAATCGGCGGCTCGACGCGGGTGATGGCAGCAACACATGCGCCATCCCGCCCACCTTGGCCACCGGATCGTAGATCATGACCGCGACACAGCTCCCGAGCCCTACCGCCGCGAGGGAGGTGGGCGCGGTGGCTACCTCCAGACCGGCCACCCCGACGGCAATCCGGGGGACGGTCACGTGACCCGCCGAAAAATGCGCTCGCGCGGCTCCACCAATTCAAGGAGCGGCCGGGCGGGTCCCCAAATCGTTTCGACCTTCCCGAGCACCAACAAGCCACCGGGCACCAGCGCCTCGGCGAATCGGAACAGCAAGTCCTCCTGCATCTCTCGGGTGAAGTAGATGATCACGTTGCGACACAAAACGAGATCGTACGCTCGATCCGGCGCGGGCTCCCGGCCGAGTTCCCGGCGAAAGACCCGGACCCGTTGCCGCAGGCGCTCATCGACCAGATACGTGGAACCTTCGACCCGGCCGTAGGCCAGGCGGAGTGAGGCGGGAATTCCTTCGCTGACGGCGAGGGAGTAGCGCCCTTCCTGGGCCCGTTCGAGAGAGGGTCCATCAATGTCGGTCGCGTCGATCAGAAATCCCCCGGGCCCGCGCTGACGATCGTAGATTTGCATCAACAACATTGCGAGGCTGTATGGCTCCTCACCCGATGCGCATCCGGCGCTCCAACACCGCAAGGTGGCGTCGCCCCGGCCCACCACCAACTCGGCCAGATGTCCCTCGAGCTTGGTCCACGTCTCCGGGTTCCGAAAAAACTGAGTGACGTTGATCGTCAGCGTCAGAAGTAGTCGCTCAACCTCGCCGGGAGATTGGCCCAGGACGGTCGCATAGTCCGCATACGTCTGCACGCCACAGGCACGCATCCGCACCGCAAGGCGACGCCGGAGACACTTCTCCTTGTACATTTGAAGCGGAGGGCCTCCGCGGGTCGTCAGATGGTTGGCCACGAGCACGAGTCCCGGATCGAGATCCGACATCAGGTCGATTCCGGCAGGGTATCGAGATTGGCGCGCGCGAGTTGGTGGCCGGGATTCAACGTGGTAGCTCGCTCCCAACACGCGCGCGCCGCCTCGGTGTCTTTCCGCTTGAAGGCGAGATTGCCCAGCTTGAAATAGAGATCCTCGCCCAAATCGGGATTCAATTTCACCGCGCGGGTGAACGCCTCGCGCGCGTCATCGTAGCGCCGGGTGCGATAGTAGATGTCGCCCAGGTTTTTCGAGATCTGCGGGATCCCTGGTTCCTCCGCGAGCGCTTGTCGGAGCAAGGCCTCAGCCCCCGCGCCATCTCCGCTCGCCTCCAGCAGCACAGCAAGGTTGTTTCGCACCACCGCATCGCCGGGGAAGGCTCCAACCCCTGCCTTGCTGATCTCCAACGCGGTCTCGAGATCCCCCAGGAGGCCATGCGCCTGACTCGCGGCCCAATACCAGATCGCGGGAAGTTTAGTGCCAAACAAGTCACGCGCGCGGCTGAGCCTGACCACGGCGACGTCAGGCTCCCCCCGTTTGAGCGCGAGGATTCCCCACGACAGCGCAACCCGGCCATCGTCAGGTGCACGCCCCGCCGCCTCGGCATAGACTCCTTCGGCCTGATCCACGCGGCCCAAAAGTTCCAACGCTACCGCGAGGTTATGGAGAATCGCCGCGCGAGGCCCGCTGCGGTCGGCCGCCTGCCGCAACGCGTCGATCGCATCCTGCCACCGCCCCTGGCGCAGCGCGATGAGCCCGAGGTAAAACGGGGCTCCCCCTTCCGATGGGCGCAACTCGACGACCCGCCGGAATTCCCGGAGCGCCTCGTCCAGCATCCCGGTGCGATAGAAGGCGACGCCGAGGTTGCGATGCTCTTCGATCTGCATCTCTTGGGCCCGCGGCTGAGCCGCCGTGGCCGAGGTGCCAACCCGATGGGCGAGTCCCGCCGTCAACAAACCGAACATTGCCTGACACGCGACGAAATCGGAAAGCCCCGAATCGTCCACGACTTGTCGGACGTCGCGCGCACCGTCGAGGAGGGGGAGAATCCGGCGTTGGGCTTCCGAGAAGGTGAGATCGGTCTCGGGGAGCCGGGTGCGATCGACCCCGAAGATCAGATCGAACCCCGGAATCTTTTTTTCAATCAGACTCCACTCGTCGATTCGCCGGGCCCCCTCGAGCAGGAGCGACTCAGGATTGATCCGGGCCAGCACGTCCTCCACATCCGGGCGGACCCCGGCCTCGAAACTGAAGGTGCCGGTCGCCCAGGAAAAAAGGGTGTAAATCCCTTCTTCCACTTGCAGACGTACGTAGCGCACCAGCTCTTCTCGAGTGATGGCGCCGAGGCTCACCAGAATTTCCCCGACCTTGCGGCCGCGCATCGTATCTTGGAAAGCGATGGCTTGTTCCAACTGTGCGACCGTAACCATCCCCGCCTTGACCAGCATGTCGCCAAGGCGATCGCGACGATTCACGATCGCCGCGTGCGTGATCCAGCCTTCGTCGAAGTAGATGGACGCATGCTTTCGGCCATCGGCCAGCGACAAGCATCCGGTCCGGCGGCCGAGGAAAAGCAATTGGATCACGTCCGGAAGGCTGGCTTCCTTGAGACTCCCTTTGATTGCCATCAGCGGAGTTCCTCAATCAAGCGATCCACAATCGACGGCCATTCCAACACCATCTTCTCGTGGCTCCGTAGGGCGCTCAACCCAGACTGGGCCAGAGAGGGACCCCGGCTTCCAGACTGCCGCGCGGAACTTCGCACGGACGCCCCATCAATCCCCTCCAGGACCTCCCGGGCGAAGGCGGGTGACAACGCCGCCTGGTGCGCCTCCGCGGCGCTCAACACCCGTTGGACCGTCCCGTGAACGAGCCGGGCATTCTCGGCGGGGCGCGAGGCCAGGTAGTCCGCGAGCGCCGCGTCGTCCGCGGCAGGTGTTGTCGCCAGGAGGCGCTTCACGATCTGCAGCCGAGTTTCCCGATCAGGGCGCGGAAGGTCGACGACCAGTCCAGCCTCCATGCGCGTCAACAATCTCGGGTCGATCCCGCGCAGTGCCGCAATCGGCACGGCGCTAGAAAAGACCAGCTGACGGCGCTGATCCATGAGGTGGTTGAAGAGCAATCCGAGTTCTTCCTGCGCGCGCGCGCTGCCCGCAAGCAAGTGGACATCGTCGAGCACAAATGCCGCGACCCACCGATAGCGTAATCGCCACTCGAGGAGGGCGCGCCCCTCCGCGTGCTCCGTCACCTCCGCGATAAACGTGGACGCATTCAGGCAGGCCACTGGGGTGACCCCCGCCGCGATCAACGCGTTCCCGATTCCGTGCACCAAATGACTCTTCCCTACACCGCTTTCGCCGACGACAATGAGCGGATTGTATTTGCCGCCAGACTCCGCCACGACCGCAAGGGCGGCTTGGAGCGCGTTGCGGCTCGCGCCTCCTTCACCGAACTCTTGGAGGAGAAATTCCGGCATCGGTTGGGGCACCGGAATTCCTCGAGCCAAAGAATGCGCCAGCGCCCCTTCCGCCGCAGCCATCTGGTCCGGATCCCGGAACACGGGTGAACCCGCGAGGTCCGGGGCCAATGCGGCCGCCTCCGCTTCCAGCCCCTTGAGCCGGGCTACATCATCCGCGAACTGCTTCAACACCAGCTCGGGTTCCGCGGGAACCTCGTGCTCGAGCAATGCCTCCAGGCGCCCGGTGCGGTAACCTTCGCCCTCCCAGTAGAGAATGGTTTCCCCCACGCGCTGCCGCCACCGTTCAACCTGCTCGGTCACCGACGCAACCACTTCGGACAGGAAGGCCCCAAACTCGTCGCCGAGGGGCGACGCGGCCGGATCAGGCAACGGACGCTCCTGGTGATCGACCTCCCCCGGCACCCCAGTGAAAGCCGATGCCGAAAATTCCGCTTCGGGTTCCGTGACGCCGCTGATGAGCACGCGGGCTTGCGTCGGATCGAGTGGGGCCGGGCTGACGGATTGGAATGCCGCTAAGCGATTCAGCGCCCCAATCAGTTCCCGGACACTCTCGATCGGAATGGCGGCCACGGCTTCCAAGACGCCCGGATCGAACTCGATTCGCATCTCAGCGGCTTTGCGTTTGAGAATCTCCAGGCGACCCGCCGCGTCGGGCGAGGAGATCTCGACTGCCAAGCCACTCGAGAGATGCCGGGCCAGCACCTCAGGGACTCCGCGGATTTCTTGCGGCGCCCGCCGGCTGCCGAGGACGACTTGTCGATTGGCTTCCAATCGATGCTGTACCACGGCCTCCAACACGGCCGGGGCTTCCGGATGCCGGGTCAAAGTGTGGAGATCGTCCAGCACGAGAAAATCGACCTCACCGTGATGGCGGATAAAGGCGTTCTCTTGGCCGGCGAGTACCGCGCTCCGATGAGCGTCGGCAAACTCCTCGATGGTCAGATACAGCGTGGTGGTGCCCCGCGAGAGCTTGCGCGCATAGTGGGCAATGGCCATCAGCAGATGGGTCTTCCCGAGACCGGCGGCGGAGAATACAAGCAGCGGATTGTACGACGCCCCGGGAAACTCCCCCACCGTCCGTGCCGCGGTGGCCGCAAGACGATTGGACGCAGTCTCGACGAACGTGTCGAACGTGGCCCGAGGATTGAGCGGGGTCGAAGGCGTCACACGCTCTCCCCAGAGTTCCCGGCGGCCAGTCGCTTCAACACCAGTGCGGATAAGGCTTTCAGGGTTTCGAACACCCCACTCCCATGAAGCGCGTCCGCACTAAAGCTCGGCACGGACCGAAAGTTCAAGGCATCCTCGAGATCGGCAGGCGTAAGGACCAACTCCGCCGGCAGGTCCTGCTTGTTGTACTGTAGGACCGTCGGTAGCGAGCGAACATCGATGCCTTGCTCCAGCAGGTTCTCCTGGAGATTCTGGAAGCTCTCCAAGTTGTCATCGAAGCGGCGCGCTTGACTGTCCGCGACGAAGACCACACCGTCGGCGCCCTGCAGGACCAGGCGCCTGGTCGCGTTGTAGTACACCTGTCCGGGCACCGTATAGAGCTGGAATCGTGTCGTGAATCCAGAGATCGTACCCAGCTCGAGTGGAAGGAAGTCGAAGAACAGGGTGCGGTCCGATTCGGTCGCCAAAGAAACCATCCGCCCGCGACGCGCCTCGGGAACGCGTCCGTGGATATACTGCAAATTGCTCGTCTTCCCGGACCGCCCGGGCCCGTAGTAGACCAGCTTGCAGGTGATTTCGCGCGCGGCGAAGTTAACGAGCGACATCGGTTCTTAGCGTCCAAACAGAGCGCGGAGGCTCGCGTTGAGTTCGTGTTCAAAATTTTCCGCCAGGACAGCGCGGCGCGCGTGTTCCACCGGCGCGGATTGACTCAGGTCCTCTACCATCCGGTTGAAGAACAGCTGGATTAGCCCGAGGGAAGTTTCCTTCCCATACACCACCAAGCCGATCCATCGGCCCCGGGGGGTAGTAAACGGGGCGAGGAAGACCGCCTGATTTGTCCCTTGGTGGACCAGTGCTCCGAACGGACTCGGTCCCAGGAGCTTGGCGAGCTCTCCGGTCGACGCGACGATGCCGGCACCAAGCGCGGCGGCGGCCATCACATCGAGCGACCGGGTGAAACCGTGTTGCGCGATCACCTGCCCCGCCGAAGTCATCAGCAGCACGAGGCGGGCGGATGACTCGGTGAGGAAGGTAGTGAGCGGCCCCTCCACCCACGGCTCAATCGCCCGCATCAGCTAAGCCGCCCCGCCGCATCGAGGAGGGAGAGACGCACGAGCCCGGCATTGACGTCCGCAGCCGTCACCGCGACCAGAAGGAGGCCTTCACCCCCCGCCGCCGAGAACACGGCGCCACCGGTGGCCTGTAAGTGCAGGAGGACGGGAGCGGCTTTGCCTAGGGCCCGGGTGGCCCGCCCGAGCCGACCGGTCAAGCTCGCGGCGAGGGCGGCGACGGCCGGGCCATCCACGCCCTCCATCAAGGCCTCAGCGACGATCAGGCCGTCGTCCTCCGACACCAACAAGGCCCCCCGGACCCCAGGAATCCTGGTGACCTCCTCGAGCACCTGTTGCGCGAAATTGGTCATCCGAGCTTGTCCATCCAGCGTCGTGCCAAGGTGGTGGCGCGATCCGCCAGAAGGGGCAGCCGCCCGACGGGGACTTCCGGTCCGCGAGCGAGCACGAGTAGAGTCTCCGAGCGAGGCTCCTGCATCACCAGATTCATCCCGGGCGTCTCGAGATAGAGACTGTGCCACTCCCCAAGCCCCAAGAGTCGAACCGTCCGTCGGGCCTCGCGCGACACGCCCGAAAGTTCTGCCGCCATGGCATCGGACGCATCCGTGCCATCAGATCGGAGCATGACGCCCCCAAGCCGTCGGCCCTGGGAGTCGACCAACAGGGTCCCCGCTTCTCCGCCCTCAAAGGGATCGCCGACCGCTGGACGCAATGGTTGAGCGAGTAGACCACGGACCCGCTGGAGCGCGGCCTGCGCCTGGGAATCATCGGGGACCAACTCCATGGCCGATTCGAGATGGCGAAGACTCTTCTGGAGATCTCCGGCGCGATAGCAGAGATAGCCAAGGCCTTTGTGGGCTCCTACCAGATCGGGCTGCAGCCGGAGCGCGTTGGTCCAAGCCTCTTGCGCCAATGCCGTGTCGCCGCGGTCGCTCCGGATTCGGCCCAACAAGTCGTGCGCGTCGGCCAGTTCGGGATACCGCGAGACACCTCCTTGGGCCACGGCGAGCGCGGCATCGAGCTGCCCCCGCCGGCGGAGCGCTTCCGCGAGCGGCAGAAAGACAAGACTTCCGGGATCACTCGCCAGTTGCGCGGACCAGGTTTGGATATCGTCACTCACGGCGGCCTCGCAACATCGCAGCCAGGGTACGGCCCGCATCGATCGCTTGCTCGATGTCGGCTTCGAACTGCTCCTCGGAGGGAGGCCGGTAGGGCAACGTCATCCAGCCAACCCAGGCCCGGACCGCCGCGTCGAATCGCCCCAACGCCGCGAGGGACAGCGCATGGAGGCGGAGCGCTTCAGCATCCTCGGAATCCAAACGTCCCGCCACTCGGAAAGCTTCCTCTGCTTCCGCGTAGCGCTCTTCACGAAGCCAAGTCTGACCCAGGATGCAGCGTGCTTGGGCCGATTCCGGCCCCGCGACAATCGCGGCTTCCGCGACTGTGCGCGCTGCGGCGATATCACCCATCCGCAGATGGCCGAGGGCCTGAGAGAGGAGGGCGTCGGAATCGCCCGAAGGCAGGGCGGCAAGCGAAGCCGCAACGGGGTCGTCAAGGACTATAACATTGGCCGAAGCTAGGCCGAAGAGCGTGCGAGCGGTCGTGAACTCGGAGTCGCCCACCACGAGCGCAATTTCTCGAATGTCGCGCATCCCGTCGATTGCGGTCAGAACCCGCCATTCGAACGGAATGAGAACGAGGGACCCAGGCTCCTCGGACACCGGAGCGGCTAGGCGTGGGACGATTCCCAGATGCGGGATCTTCGTCTGAATTCGCGACCATTCATCGATTCGGCGCGCGGCCTCGAGCAGCAGGGACTCGGTGGGCAGGCGAATCGCCGCCTCGCGCGGGATCGTCGCAGCCGGGCCCTCTTCGAAAGAGAAATAGCCTTCCGACCAGCCAAGCAAGATGAACACTACCTCCTCGAGCTGGGCTCGCACCTGTACCTCGAGATCGCGCTGGGTGATGGCGCCGTTGGCCACCAGGATCTCCCCGATCCGGCGAGTATCACCCCCGGATTGGAGTCCCTGGGCGTGGGCCAGGTCCTCCTCTCGGATTTTTCCGGCGCGCCGCAGCTGTTCCCCGAGCGGATTTGGATTGCTTCGGATCGCCGCCGCCACAACCGCTCCGCTCTCGAACCAAATTCGGCCCTCGTTCTGTCGCAACTCGGACACGATTCGCAGGACCCCTGTCTTCCGACCGAGGTCCAAGAGCTGGAACACATCGTGAATACCAAGCTCGCGTAGGGGGCCCTGAATCGGCATCGTTCACGCCCCCTGGCTGCCGAAGATCTGCAGCAGCTCACGCGTGGAGCGGGCATGGTTCCGAGCGGCCACGGCGATCGGATCGGACGGCGCCAGCGCGGCCACCCGCTCCCACGCGCCCATCGCTTCATCGTACCGGCGGAGCACCGCAAGCGAAGCCCCGCGATGGAACACGGCATCGACTCGCTCGGGGTGAAAGCGGAGGACCCGGTCGAACGCCTCGATCGCCCGCGCCGGCCGTCCATCCTGGTGCAGCGCGCGCCCTAGCATGACCAGCGCATCGAGGGCGTAAGGGTGGGCGGTGAGTAGTCCGATCAGGAGGTCGATCGCCTCCGCGGGCACGTTCGACCGGCACAAGAGCGCGGCGAGAGCGAGTGCGGATTCGAGATGCGTCGGCAACAGCTCGAGTGCGCGCGCGAACGCGGCACGCGCCCCGCTGAAGCGGCCGCGGCGTTCCTCCGTCAGCCCCAATTCATACCACGCTTGCACCA
>JANYKV010000189.1 GCA_025358055.1 Gemmatimonadota bacterium | reverse complement strand
ACCCGCGGAGTCGGTGACGACACCGACGAGTGATCCTGGCTCAGCAGTTGGCTGCGGTGCGGCCGGCGATGCGGCCACGACTTGGGTATGGATGTAGCCCGCCTGATGGAGCCGGGCTGGGTCTAGGGTGACGAAAGGCTGAACCCGGGTCTGAAACGTTCCGCTGGGGTGTTCCTCGAGCACGCGACCGTTCAATGCGAGCTGCCGCCGGACCTGGCTCACTTCGAGGAGGACCGCCTTCGACTCTCGGGTGAGTTCGCTGGCCGTGAGGGCCTTCTTGGCCTCGTCCCACAGGACGGCCGCGCGCTCACCCTCCGCCGGTCTCCGCTCGCACGTGGATCGGCTGGTGACTTCGATGATCGGAAGGTCCACACGGGTGGATGGCAGCTTAAGCACAAGCGACAATGTGTCGAAGCGTGCGAGGGTGATGGGGGAGGATGTGGTGCCGGCGTAGCCAATCCGGTCCCCGCGAAGACGATATGTGCCGGGGCCCGGCGCTTTGAGAACGAGCCGCCCTCCCTCGTTGGACAGCCCCTGGGTGACCCGATTGTTCCGGGAATCGAGGAGACTCACGATTGCGCCCGGAGCGGGGCGCTGGTTGAGTTCGTCGATCACGCTAACCCGGACGGACTGGGCTTGGGTTCCGCGTCCCGCCAACAAGAGAATTGCGAGCGCTCCTCCCCGATTTCGCCGGGCGTACCGAGTCACGGCTTACGAGTCGTCCTTGCCGGACGACTTGTCATTTGAGATTCACGATCAGTATCCTCGGCTCCGACATCTCCTCCATGGCATTCCGAATACCCTCGCGGCCGAATCCGGAGGACTTGATCCCACCATACGGCAAGTGATCGAGACGTACGGTCGGAATGTCGTTGGCGATGACGCCGCCAACATCAAGGCCGCGATACGCCTCGAATACTCGCCGGATGTCCGCGGTGAAGATCCCAGCGTGTAATCCGAACTCGCTATGGTTCACCCGGCCGAGGGCTTGGGTCCACGTACCATACGGCTCGACCACGAGCACCGGCCCAAACACCTCCAGGCACGATACCTTCATCTTTGGGCTTACGTCTGCGAGAATCGTGGGGTAAAGCACTTGCCCCCTCCGGCGACCCAAAAGGAGAGGCCGGGCTCCGCCGTCCAGGGCCTCTCGGACCCACGTTTGCACCCGAATGACCGCACCGGCGTCGATCATTGGTCCGACGACGGTTTTGGGGTCACGCGGGTCCCCGACCTTGAGCGCCTTGGTGGCGGCGACCACCTTCTGGACGAAACGCTGGTAAATCGGCGCGTGTACGAGGAGCCGCTGCACCTTGATGCAGACTTGTCCCGCGAACGCGAAAGCTCCCCAGGCCACGCGCGCGGCGATCCGATCCAGATCCTCGGCATCACTATGCACCACGGCCGCCGCATTGCCACCCAACTCGAGCGTCACTCGCTTTCGTCCTGCCACACTCTTGAGGTGCCATCCGACCGCGGCGCTTCCGGTGAAGCTGAGCATCGCGAATCGGGGGTCGGTCGCCAGACGTTCCGCCACCGGGAGCGGCAGATGCAGCACTTGGAATCCACCCGCGGGAAGCCCGGAGAGCGTGAGGATCTCGGCCAGGCGGAACGCGGCCAAGGGTGCTTGCGGAGCCGGCTTCAAGATGACCGGGTTTCCGGTGGCGATTGCGGGGGCCAGTTTGTGCACAATCAGGTTGAGTGGGAAATTAAAGGGCGCAATGGCCGCGATCGGTCCGATCGGAAAACGCTCGATGAGCGACATCATGCCCTCCGCCCTCGGCTCTACATCGGCCGGGATGCTATCCGTCCCGAATCGACGGGCTTCCTCCGCTGCCCATTGGAATGTCAGGATAGCCCGGTCCACTTCACCCCGCGCGAGGGTGATCGGCTTTCCGGCATCCTGGCACATCAGCTGAGCGAGGGCCTCCCGCTCCGCGCCGATCCGGGCGGCGGCCTCCCGGAGAATGGTATGACGTTGAAACCGTGGCATGGCGCGCATGACCTGATACGCTGCTGTGGCATGCCCGATGGCCTCATCGAGCTCCCGGCCGGTTCCTGGGACCACGCGCGCGAGCGGCGTGCCATCAAAGGGAGCCCTGGTCAGGTCGCCCGGCCGGCGACCACGACGGACGGATCGGCCGTTCAAGTAGGGTGTGACGAATCGCGGGCGTGGGGCCATCGGATCCTCGGGGGAGTCGGTGTCGTGCTTGCTTCCTGGTCCTGTCGGGTAAACTTACTACATCCTTTTGAGGACGGCCTACGTTGCTCGGAGCCTGGGTACGGCCGGTTGTCGCGCTCTCCTGCCTCGCCGCGATCGGGACGTTCGCGGTGAAGGAAGTTCTCACGGTGGAGATCGAGGCCGATCGAACGGTCGCTGAGGCGGTCGCGGGCTACCTGAGCCTGGTCGTCCCCCACGAGCGTGATGGGCGGTATGCGCCGAGTCCGCTCCTCGCGACGGTGAATTTGGTGCAGGCGGCCACCTATTGGCATGCCGGCCTCCAGACGGGGTATCGCGGCACCCTCCTACTGCCGGAGGCCCCCATCCCCTCGCATGATTCAGTGACGGTGCCGTTGCGCGACTCCAAAGGCGTGGACTCCGTTGGCTGGGTGAGGGTTTGGGATGTCGCACCGTGGACTGGATACACCCCGACGGAATACGGGATAGGCTTGGCTGCGTTGCTCGCGACCCTTGCGGCCTCCGGCCCGTGGGCAGGGCGCCGCTCCAAGCACTGGTTCCGTTGGCGCACGGTGTTCGCCATCGTTCTGGTGGGTGGTTTGGGCTATCGTTTGACCGAGTTGGCGCGTTCCTATGCCCGGAGTGCCACTGAAGGTGCGCTGGGACGTGTGGGTTCGCTGGCCGCGATCGCGGCCTTGCATCCCGATGTTCGTGTCGAAGACCTCGGGCGCCTCGGTCCCCGGGTCCAGATGCGGTTTGAGGCGCAACGAAGCCGAGCGCCCGATGAAATCGCGTGGCGAACCTTGCTGGACGGACGGGAGGAAGTCGCGGTGGAAGTACCGTTGCGCACCGGCGGTGTCGCTGAACTCGGGTTGGAACTCAGTCGCCTGGCCGTGACGCGACTCGGGCGGGAGGCCGGCGCCGCCTGGGCCCTGTTCGGCGTTGCCCTCTTGGTCTCGTGGAGACCGTCGCGTGGACGCGGGCCCGCGCCCCGCACATTGGGGGAAACGGAGTGACCGCGGAGCAACAACTCGCCCTGGTGGCGCGGGTTGCGAAAGCTCTCACGAGCGGGACGTCACCCGATGAGACCCTCCAAACGGTGGCGGACACGCTCCGGGCCGGGCTGGCGACGACCAGGGTGTCCATCTGGCGCCGGGAGCCCAACGCCACAACCTTTTACGCCGTCTCGTCTCCCTCCGACCTGCGGGCCGCCGTCTCCCTCGATGACATAGAAGAAAGCGCCCCGACGCGCCGTTTGGTTCGCCTGGACCACAGCGGTGTCGCGATTGGAGCCCTGGAGGCGGAACTCGGGGCAAGCGATGCGGCCTTTCCTGACAGCCTACTTCGGGTGATCGCCGACGTGATCGCCCCGTTTCTCGATGCCGTCGGCCTTTCGGAAGATCTGGCGGACGAAGTCGCCAGCCGTTCACGCGAAATCGACGAGCAGCGTCGGTTCACGAGCCTCGTCATCGATAGCCTTCCCGTGGGGCTCTACGTGTTGGACCGGGACTACCGGATTCAGGTGTGGAATCGGAAGCGCGAGACTGGCACGCAAGGGCTCCGGCGGGACGAGGTGGTCGGGCGTCCCGTGTTCGACGTGCTGACCCGCCAACCGGCCGAACAGCTCAAGGCGGAGTTCGACCGCGTTTTTCGGACCGGCGAACTGCAGCAGTTCGATCTCGACGTCGGGCAGGGGGGGGATCGCCGATTCTACCGGCTCACCAAGATTCCGATGCGACTTGAGGGAGACGCCATCACCCACGTCATCACAATCGGTGAGGACGTCACGGAAGCGCACGCGATTCAACAGCAAATCCTCCAGAGCGACAAACTTGCCGCGGTGGGGCAGTTGGCCGCCGGCGTCATGCACGAGATCAACAACCCGCTCGCGACGATCGGGGTCTGCGTCACCGCGATTCAGGCACGGCTGGGCGGGGAGGTCGAAGCCACGGTCAAGGAATACTTGGCGATTATTGACCATGAGGTCCAACGCTGTACCCGGATCGTCGATGGGCTGCTCGACTTCAGCCGGCCCAAAGAATTGGGGAAAGAGAAGCGGTCAGTCGACCTCAATGCCTTAGTTGAACACACCCTTTTCCTGTTGAAACATCATAAGCGATTCCGGAAGGTCGATCTCCACCGCGAGTTCACCCTCGACCTCCCGCAGATCTGGGGCAATGAGGAGCAGTTGATCCAGGTCTTCATGTCCCTGATGCTCAACGCCATGGATGCCATGGAGCACGGCGGCAGCTTGACCCTCAGGACCCGGCGACACACTTCGCGCTCCGACGCGGTCATCGCGGAGGTCGAGGACACCGGCGTCGGCATTCCGACGGCCGATCTCACCAAGATCTTCGAGCCATTCTACACCACTAAACCGCCGGGGCGAGGAACCGGGCTCGGCCTCTCGATCTGCTATGGCATTCTCGAAGAGCATCGGGGCCGGATCGAGGTGGACAGTGAACCGGGGCGCGGATCGGTCTTTCGGATGTATCTCCCGGTCGCAGTCGCCGCTGAGGGGGAGAAATCGCATGCAGGAGGAGCGTCGTGAAGGTACTCGTGGTGGAAGACGACCGAACGGTAGGACACTACGTTCAGCGGGGTCTCGAGGAGCAACACTATCACGCCGATTTGGTGGCCGACGGGCTCGAAGCCCTGCGGCTTATCTCTGGTGGCCAATACGAACTGGTCATTCTGGATCTTCGCTTACCCGGAATGACCGGGATCGAGTTGCTGCGGACCCTTCGGGATCGCGGAATAACTACGCCGATCTTGGTGCTCACGGCCCAGGACGCGGTGGAGCATAAAGTCCAAGCGTTGCGCTCAGGAGCCGATGACTACGTCACCAAGCCCTTCGCCTTCGAGGAGCTGCTGGCTCGGGTGGAGGCCCTGGGCCGGCGGCCGAAACAACTCGCCGCTCCAAAGTTGGTGGCGGCGGACCTCGAACTCGACTCATCCACCCATGAAGTCCACCGGGCCGGAAAGCGGATTGAACTCACGCCCAAGGAATACGCCGTTCTCGCGTATCTGCTCCGGCACAAAGGGCGCGTGATGTCCCGGACGCTCATTACCGAGTACGCTTGGGACTACCACTTCGATCCCGGCACCAATATCGTGGACGTCGTGATCAATCGGTTGCGGAAGAAGGTGGACTCCGGCCACCAGCTCAAGCTCCTCCATACCGTGCGTGGCGTGGGATACGTGATCAAAGCCTGACATGACGAGCATCCGCCGCCGGCTCACTGTCTGGTACACGGTCGCTCTGGGCGCCACGTTGCTGGCGTTCGGCGGCACGCTCTATCTGCAGCGGGAGAGCTCCGCCGTCGATGAAGTGGATCAACGGCTGGCACTGGAGGCCGACCTCTCGGCCCAGTGGCTCACGGAGTCCTATCGCGTGCTGGGAAGGATCACCGAGCTCGATACCCTTTTTCGCGCTCCCGACAACCTCAAGCCACGGAGTCGCGCGGCCGCACGCGACTCCCTCGGCTACAAGGGCAATCTGGGCGCCGTTCCGGTCATGGATCCGCAGGTCATGGCGTATTTCGACGGCGCTCGTGATTTCCTCGTGGTTTCGGACCGCCAAGGCAATGTGCTCGTCATGTCCGCCCAAGCCCAGGTGTTACCGGTGAACTCCATCGAGCGGCTCCGGCAAAAACTCAAGCCGATGCCAATCGAGCGCCAGGTCGAGACCTTCACATTCGATGACTCGATTGGGGCCGCTCGCTATGTCGTGCTACCCGTTCGGGGAGCCGGACCGCAGATCGGCGGCATTCTGGTTGCGGCACCGAAACATTCCGTGGTGTTCGGTCCCGCGGCGCTATTGCGCTCCATGCTGCTCATCACGCCTCTGATCATTGTGGGTTCATTGGGGTTGGGCTATTGGTTGGCAGGTACCAGCCTGCGGCCGATTGAAGCAATGATCGACGAACTGGGGGCCATTACGGATGGCCGGAGCTTGCATCGACGCTTGCAAGTAGCGGGTGGAGAGGAACTCGCCCGGCTGGCCACCACACTCAACCGCATGATCTCCCGGCTTGAAGAAAGCTTTACCGCGCTCCGCCGCTTTACGGCCGATGCAAGCCACGAGCTGAAGACTCCGCTGATGGTACTGCGGGCCGGGGTGGAGCGGGCGCTGACTCATCCGAAGGCGCCGCCGGAGACCTACGAGCTGCTGGATCAAACGTTGGAAGGCGTGAATCGGATGACAGAATTGGTGGATAACCTGCTCACCCTGGCCCGGGCGGATGAGGGGAGCGCGCCGCTGGCGGTTGCGGAATGCGACCTGCGCGATCTGGTGACCGATGCGGCCGAAACGGCGGGGATGCTTGCCGAACCGAAGGACATCACAATTACGACCCAGGTGCCTTCGCAACCGGTACTGGTCCACATCGATGAGAGCCGCATTCTACAATTGTTGCTCAATCTGGTGACGAACGCGGTCAAGTACACGCCGAGTCGGGGCCAGGTATCGATCGGCCTGGTGGATGATGGGTCGGACGTGGTGATCATGGTCCAAGACACCGGGGTCGGTATTGCCGCGGGTGACTTGCCCCACATATTCGAGCGCTTTTGGCGGGCGGATGTGGCTCGCACGCGCGTAAGCGAACGAGCGGGCACTGGTCTTGGCCTCGCCATCACGCAGTGGATTGCGGAGGCGCACGGCGGTTCGATTGCGGTGCAAAGCCGGCCTGGCCGAGGAACGGTTTTCACGGTAAGTTTGCCCCGCAAGCATGCTCCGTCGCCTATCGTTAGCTAACCCATCTGTAATCGTTTTGTCATGTTGAGGTCAGATAGCCGTCACGTCGATGTGGTTGATTCCTCGTGTAGGGGTTTCCCACCTGCGGAGGTTCGTGGATGTTTGAGAACCTGATTGAGTCCAAGCCGAAGAAGTTCAAATCCGTCAAACAGACGGCTCTCTCGGTCGTCGTCCACGTGCTCGCGCTGTTCGCGCTGATCAAGGCAACGTCGGGCGCGGCGGAGACGATCAAGAAGATCCTCGCGGACACCTCCATGGTGTTCCTGAAACCGCCGCCGCCGCCGCCGCCGCCGCCGGAAACGCCGCCACCGGACGCCGTCGTCACGGCCAATCCGCCGCCCCAAGGCTTTCAAACTGTCATTCCCCCGACGGAAATCCCCAAGGACATTCCGCCGGTAAACCTGAACGAGCGGTTTGACGCGCGCGACTTCAGCGGTAAGGGCGTCGAAGGTGGCGTGGCCACCGGCGTGGTCGGCGGCTCCGGTCCGGTCACCGGCGAAACGTTCCTGGAGACCCAGGTGGACGATCCGGTGGCTCCCATTTCACAGGTCAAGCCGCGCTACCCGCCCGTGTTGCAGTCGGCGGGCATCTCCGGCAAGGTTGGCGTTGAGTTTATCGTCGACACCACGGGGCACGCGGAGGCACGGTCTTGGAAGATCCTGTCCAGCACCAACAAGGCCTTTGAGGAACCCGCCCGAGAGGCCATCATGAAGAGTGTGTACAAGCCGGCCCGCATCAAGGGGCAGGCAGTGCGGCAGCTGGTGCAGCAGGGTATGCGGTTCGATATCGGCCAGTAATTCTGAGGGTACCCGACCGCACGGCGTGCGGTTCGTCATCACTACTGAGGAGGGAGAGGCGTCATGGGTGTAGATATTCTGAAACTGTGGGACCATGCCCAGTTCTTCGCGCGCGGCATCGTGTTCATCCTGATCATCATGTCCCTGATCTCGTTGACCGTGGCCTTCCAGAAGATGTGGCAGATCTATAAGAGCACGAAAGCGACCCAAAAGTTCGCCCCGCAGTTCTCCCGCGCCATCCAAGAAGAGCAGCTCGATCAAGCGATCGCCTTGGCGGAGAAGAATAAGATCAGTCACGTGTCGAAGGTGTTGGGCGAGGCTCTCGCCGAAGTGAAGCCGTTGCTCCGCGATCGCGCGACGATTACGGCCGCGGACATCAATTCCTCAGAGCGGGCCGTCGAGCGCCAGATGCTGATCGTGCTCTCCGATTTCAAGCGCGGCCTCGGCCTCCTCGCGACGGTCGGTTCCACCGCGCCGTTCGTCGGGTTGCTCGGCACCACCATGGGTATCGTCAACTCGTTCTCGGCCTTGTCCGCGGGCGGCGCATCCGGTGGCTTGGCCGGCATCGGTGGCGGTATCTCGGAAGCGTTGCTCACCACCGCGCTGGGCCTGCTCGTCGCGATCCCGGCCGTGTGGTTCTACAATTATTTCACGACGAAAATTGAATACCTCACGGTGGAAATGACTTACACCTCCAAAGAGCTGATCGACTACCTCATCAAGAGTGTGGGGAGCGAGTTCGGGCGCTCGATCTTCACGAAGGAGTTCCAGGCTCAGAAGGCGGTGAGCGGCAGTGGCCACATCAGCTAACACGCATGCGATAGCCAATGATCTCGCGGGACAGACTTCGGTCAAAGCGGAACCGAATGTCATTCCGATGATCGACATCATGCTGGTGTTGCTGATCATTTTCATGATCGTCACACCCCTCATCGCGAATGGATTCAAGGCGACGATGCCCAAAGGTGTGAACCTGGACGCCCGCCCCGAGGGAGAGGATGAGATCGTGCTGGGAATCGACGAAGATGGAAAATACTTCTTGAACGGCCGACCGATTCCCGCCGAGGTGTTGCAGGATCAATTGAAGGCGATGTACGCGGCGCGCACGAAGGACAAAATCATGTACTTTCGCGCCGATCAGAATCTCAAGTTCGGCAAGATCCAGGATGCGGTCGAGATCGCTCGCCACTCCGGCGTCCGGGTGATGGCGGCCATTTCAGAACTCAAGGTTCGCGGTAGCCTGCTCGACGCTACCGTGGCCAAGTGACCGGGGGATAAGCCATGGCAATGTCCACTGGTGGGACCCGAGGTGACGTCACTTCGGAGCCGAATGTTATCCCGATGATCGACATCATGCTGGTGCTGCTCATCATTTTCATGATCGCGCAGCCGCTTAACCGCATGGCCCTCGACGTTCAGGTCCCGCCCGATCAGACTGCGGCCAGTACGGCGCCGTCCACCCAGATCGTTCTCGACTTGCCGGATGACGGTAGCTATACTATCAACTCCCAGCCGGTACCCAAAGATCAGCTGAGCGCGCAAATCCACACCATCTTTGACAATCGCCCGGCCAAGCTGCTGTTCGTCAAAGCCGGCGAGAATCGAAAGTACCAGGACGTGATCGACGCGATGGATGTGGCCCGCGGGTCCGGAGTGCAGGTGATCGGCTTCACACCCAAGGCGGGCTGATTCCGACACTTTCGAACGATGATTGCGTAGTGACGCGGGGGCCCAACCGGGCCCCCGCGTTTGTGTTTGGGTCGGGCGGTGTCCCTTAGATTGACAATAGGTCGGCCGGAGGACCGAGTTCGATGGTCTCCCCGGGCCGGGTCAGCGATCCTGAAAGGGGCGTTGTACGCGTCCTCCAGCGGTTCCGCAGGTCCACCTTCCCCGAGAGCGGCGGTCGCCCGCCGGCCTTGTCACGGCCCTGCTGGTTCATCTCGGCTTAGTGCTGCTGGTCTTCTGGCTGGCTCGATCTGCCACCGATTCATGGGAAGCGGCTCGCGCCCCGGGTGAGCTGAGCCTGAAAAAGGGGGGTGGGGGCGGCGGAGGTGCACGCGAAATCTCCATGGTGGCTTTGCCACCGAGCCATCCTCCCACGCCCATCCCTCCGCCGCCGCCGGTCCCCGTCCCAGCCGAAACGGTGACTCCCGAGCCGGTCCTGGTTCCGCCGGTCACGCCTCCGGCGACCCCGGCTGAAACGGTGTCCACGGCGGCCGCGCCAGGCCGAGGTGATGCTGGGGCCGGGCCAGGAAGCGGCGGAGGGAGTGGGGGAGGCGCGGGCACCGGAAAGGGTCCCGGAACCGGATCGGGGAGTGGTCCAGGCGCCGGAGGGGAGGGTGGTAAGGCCTTCCCGCCCGAGCCCCGACAGCTCATCCTCCCACCGACGGACGACCGCCCGAAGAACCTGCGCGGAACCATGGTGAGCGTTACCTTTTGGGTCGCCGTGGACGGTCGCGTGGAACGAGTGGCGGTCAGTCCCGAGTTCCGTGATAACGGGTATAGCCGCCGGTTCGAAGAGGTCATGAAGAGCTACCGATTTCGTCCGGCCCGCTCCGCCG
>JANYKV010000181.1 GCA_025358055.1 Gemmatimonadota bacterium | reverse complement strand
CCCCACGTTGACTCGCTGAGCTGCTTCCGTTCCGCGGCCACTTCCCCGTGCGCACGCTCCAACTCCATCCACCGATCTCGCGTCCTGGCGATTCGTTGATCGCCGCCCTACACCATCTGGTAGACGAACTTCATTTCCCCGCCGCCTTGAGCTGCGCGTCGCGGATGGCCCGAAATTCGTTGCCGGGCCGCCACTCCGGGTACTTCGCCGACTGGGCGACCCGATACCCCACCGTCAACACCAGTTGAACATCCTGCACGGCACCACTCAAATCCCAATCCGGCTTCACGTCATCCGATGGTTTGTGATAGTCTTCCGCCACGTAGCGCTCGCGTGCTTGCATGCCAAAACCAGCCGGCTTGCCAATCACGTCGATCCCGGATTCCGCATCAAGGGCCGGAACGCCCTGCTTGGCGAAGTTGAAGTGATCGGAGCGATAGTAGTATCCCTTCTCGGGCTCCGGATCGGGACGGATCGTCCGGCCCTGCTCCGATGCCGCTTGCTTCGCGTAGTCGTCGAGGTCGGACGCCCCGTAGCCGATCAACGTCAGGTCCTTGGTTTTCCCGGCGAACCCCAGCCCGTCGATATTGATGTCCGCGAGTGTTTTGGCCAAGGGATAGATCGGAGTCACGGCGTAGTACTGCGAGCCGAGCAGGCCCTGTTCCTCGGCCGTCACCGACAGGAAGAGAATCGAGCGCTTTGGGGGCGTCTTGAGTTGGGTGTAGGCACGAGCCAGCTCAAGGAGGGCGGCGGTTCCACTCGCGTTGTCCACCGCGCCGTTGTAGATGGAATCGCAGTTGATCTTCTGCCCGATCCCGAAGTGATCCCAGTGCCCGGTGTATACCACGTACTCATCCGCGAGCTTGGGATCGGAGCCTTCGAGTTTGGCGACCACGTTTCGGGAATCGATCACGCGCAGCTTGTTGTGAATCGTCATCGAAGCGGAAAGTCCCAGCGCCACGGGTTTGAATGCGCGGGTGCCGGCGGCCTTCTTAAGCGCGTCGAAATCCTGCCCCGCCAGCGCGAACATCTCTTTGGCCTTGTCGAGCGCGATCCAGCCTTCGATGGCCGAACGGCCGGCGTTCTGATCCGGTGTGACGAGGTCGAACTGCTCCCCCGTTTTCCCCTGAACTACGGCAAAAGGGTATCCGGATGGCCCGGTCTCGTGGACGATGAGCACGGCGGCAGCGTGTTTCTTAGCTCCCATTTCATACTTATAGGTCCAGCGACCGTAGTACGTCATCGCCCGCCCGCCAAAGACGGTGGAATCGAGCGCTGCCGGATTCTTCGGGTCAGGTACGGGCGGGTCATTCACCAACATCACCAAGGTTTTCCCGCTGACGTCCAACCCCTTGAAGTCGTCCCACTGAAACTCGGGGGCCTCGACCCCGTACCCGACGAAGACGATGTCGGAGTTCGTGATCGACGCCAGAGGCGCGACGTGCTTGGTCCAAGCCACCACATCGTCGCGGAACTTGAACGTCAGCTTCTTCCCGCCCTTGATCTCCACCAACAATGCCGCGCTGGGGTCGGGAGTGATGCCCACAAGTGGCACCTTCTGGATGTAACTGCCGTCCGTGTTGCCCGGCTTCAAGCCTAACTGTTTGAACTGGGCCTCCAGGTATTTCACCGTGCGTTCCTCTCCCTCAGTGCCCGGTAGTCGCCCTTGGAATGAATCCGAGGCCAACACTTTGATGTGGGCCAATAGACGGTCTCCGTCGATGGCCGGGAGGGTATCGGCGTTGGACCCTAGAGCGTCGGCGGCCGACTGGCCCCCGGAACAGCCGGCGAGTGAGCATATGATCATGAGAGCGAGTGCGTAGTGAGTCCTTCGCATGGACTGCTCCTTAATCTTCACGTTTGCGCGCACAATCCCTTGCACCCTGGTGTTATGGCTGCAGCGCCCAAAACTGGGCGGCGTAATCCCATACTGTGAACGCCAACTGCTTCCCGTCTGGAGAATATGAGGGCTGGGTTTTGTTCGTTGGATCGATCGTGAGCTGCGCTACCGCGCCGCCACCCGAGGATACGCGGAAAATTTGGTACGTCCCGTCCGGAGCCGGGGCCACGAATGCAATCCACTTGCCGTCCGGAGACGATCCGATTCCCGAATACCGCTGCTCGCTCACCCACTGATGGATGAGGCGAGGCGGGCCACCAGTCCGATTCGCGAGATAGAGTCCATGCCGATCGGGGGCCCGCCAACCTTCGAAGACCAGATGTTCGCTATCCGTTCCCAACCATTCGGCTTGAAATGCGGCATCGGGATAGCCGGCCAAGGGGATGATTCGGGCCGAGTCGGTGACGGCGCCCGTGATCTGATCCACGCCGATGAGGTAGAGAACCTCGCGTGCAGCGGGCGAGCCATCTCCATTGGAGGAAACCACCAGCCACTTTCCGTCCGGAGACCAGCGTGGCCATCCGGTTTCGAAACCCCGGCCAAAGAAGGTGATTCGACGCGCCGGAGCGGAACGGTCGGCCGGCCGAAGATAGAGATCGTCGCTCCCCGCGCGGTGGGAGTGGAAAGCAATCCATTTGCCGTTCGGGGACCATCCGAGCCCTTGATCCTCGGATGGGGAGGCCTCGAAGACCTCCGAGGGGCCGGCCGCGGGAAGCGACTTGTGCAAGTCGATCCACCCGATGTCCTGTGTGATGTCCGGGTACTGTGCATCGTCGATGAAGCGCCGCCAGCTGCCAAACGTCACGCCCAAGAAGCGACTGGTCGGATCCCATGAAGGCGTCTCGGACTGAAAGGTAGCGACGTAAAACGCATGCCCGCCCGCCGCGAGTGACATCGCCACCGTGGCTCGATAATGCTGCGTCTTGAAGAATACGCGCCCATCCTCGGTCGTCGAGGGCGCATACGTATCGCGGGCAAAGCGCGTGATCTGCACCGCCACCCCACCCTCCAGACCTCGCGCCCAGAGATCGAGCGTCCCTTGAGCATTCGGACTAGCGTAGTAGAGAGTACGCCCTCCCGCTGAGACCGCGAGCGGTCCGTATACGTCTGGCCCGTTTTTCTGGGGAACTGAACCGCAGGGGAAGCTGATCCGGGGATGGCCGCCTCGGCGGACAACGCACACGATCCGCTGATCCGGGCTCCAAGTGAGCTGACTCAATGAGTCGGGAAAGGCCCGCACTTCGATGCTGTCGCCCTTGAGATCCATGGTCCACAGCTCGGATCCCTCGCTCGTCCATCGTACCCCGGCAATCGAACGGCCATCGTGAGAGAACGCGATGTCGCTGAGCTCTTTGGGCGTGACCGTCACGGAGGCGGAGGTACCGGATTTCCTGCCCTTGATGGATTTCACGAAAGGCCAGAGCGGCCGCCGGACCGCCAGATCGATATCGACCAGCCACCACCGGCCCGCACTATCCGGTTGCTCGATCAGGATGTCCTTGCCGTTCGGGAGCCAAGACAAGCGACGGATGGTGCCGGTGCCGGATGGCATCTCGACGATGGGACCACCGTTGGGGTAGACGATGTGAAGGTGCTGCTGGACTGCCACGGCCAACCAAGATCCGTCCGGCGACACCGCTCCCAGCGGGTCGCGGTACCCCACGACGCCGGGCTGGTGAGCCGTCGTGATGTACTGGAGCTTGGGTTCGGCTGACGGTTTGGCCGGGCCTCCGCACGCCACTAGCCAACAGCAGGTGACCGCAAAGAGACTAAGGGCTGCGTTCTTTGTGCCTTCACGGTGAATACGCAACAGCATGTCGGAGTCAGGCAAGGCTCAGATCACTCCACTTCGTCAATCGACTTGGGCCAGTCCTTCTTGAGAAGTCGCGATAGAGCTCGGTCGGCGAGAAGCTTGCCGCCGGTCTGGCAGCGGGCGCAATAGTTCGTCTCGTTGTCCGCATAGACGATTCGCTGCACTGGGCTAGCGCACAAGGGACAAGGTAGCCCATATCGGCCGTGGACCGCCATCTCGGGCCGGAAGGCGGTGACCTTCTCAGGAAATCCGCCCGCACATTGCGCGCGGAGACGCTCGATCCACTCGGTGAGAACATCCCGGGTGGCGGCAAAAAGACGGGCGATCTCTTCCGCACTGAGACGCTGCGAAAGCGTGAGCGGCGCAAGCCGTGCCCGATGAAGTATCTCATCGGAATAGGCGTTCCCGATCCCGCTGAAGAGCCGGGGATCCGTGAGAGACCGCTTGAGGGTGTGATTCTCTTTGCGCAAACGCTCCCCAAAGGCCTCCACCGAGGCCCCCAACACCTCGAGACCGCCTCGGCGGAACTCCTCCAGCCCCGCCAACCCGCGGACCAAGTGCAGTGAAGCTCGTCGTTTCGTTCCGGCCTCGGTGAACACGAGTACACCTCGGGGAAACTCGAACCGGGCCACCGCGAGCTTGCCGCCGGGGAATTTCCCTTCCCGGCCAACCCAGCGCAGCCGGCCGGCGATCATCAAATGAATGACGACGAAAAACTCGTTCTCCAAACCAAGGACAATGCGCTTGCCCAATCGCTGCACCGCAGTCACAACACACCCCTCGAGGGCTGAGGGTGGAGGGTCCACGGAGCGCAGGACGAACAGGTTCTGGATGACAATGCGATCGAGTCGCTGACCTAGGGTATGCGACTCGAGCGCCTCAAGATAGATCTGGATGTCGGGAAGTTCAGGCATCTCGGACCAGACGGAAATTGTGAGCAGTAATTGGGCGAGCAGCGTCGCAGCACGACCATTGAATGTGTTGGAGCCGAAACACCGGCCCGGAAATCTACTGGCTGGGAGGAAAAGCGGGTGAGCGGATGGCGGAGTTGCTGGCGCGGCTGAGCGGCGAAGCCTCCCTTCCCTTTCCCCTTTTCCCCGGGCCCTGGCGGATGTAATCTCCCCCACCCCAATCAACCCCGGAGTACCCAATGCACCGCCGAATCAGGCTCGTCCTCGTCCTCTCGGCGCTTCTCGGTGCGACTCCCTCCAGTACGATGTCGGCCCAAACGCCGGTCGGCACGCCCGGACTACCCCCGTGGTCCAAGCAGCTGGAGATTCGGGAACGATGGTTGGCGGAGCGCCACCAAGCGCTGCTTCCGATGATGCGGCGCCATGGCGTTGGCATGTGGATCGTGATCAACGAGGAATTTCACGACGACCCGCTGACCCAATTTGTCGCGCCCCCGCGCCCCTACGCCGGGGGCCGCGACATCTTCGTATTCATCGACGGCGGGGACCAAGGCCTGATTCGCTTTGCCGCGACCGGCTATGGCGATGAACATGTCGAACACTTCTTTCAGACGCCGAAAACTCCAAAGGCCCCGGCCGAAGTGCTCCGTGAGGTGTTCACCACCTACCAACCCAAAACGATTGCGCTCGGCGTCGGCGGTACTCGCGGCGTCACGAGGAGCCTGAGCCACGACACGTACATCTTCCTGGGCGAAGCGCTCGGAGCGGAAGCGGTCCCGCGGTTCATCAGTGCCGGCCCCCTGATCGAGGAATACCTCGATACTCGCCTCCCGGACGAGGCGCAGTATTACACCGCACTGGTCGGGATCACCGATTCGCTCACTCGGAAGGCGCTTTCCAATGCGGTGATCGTCCCGGGCACAACCAGCGTGGGCGATGTGCGACGGTGGCTCTATGATGCAATGTGGTTGAACGGCCTTGGCACCTGGTTCGAGCCCGATCTTCGGGTCCAACGGAAAGGGCTCACCAATAAGACCTTCGGCCCCGGGTTCGTGGCCCCAGCGGAAGAGGCCACCATCATCGAGCGGGGCGACGTCGTCCATCTCGATTTTGGCATTAGCGCGATGGGTTTTTCCACCGATTGGCAGAAGATGGCCTACGTCCTCAAAGAGGGCGAAACCGATGCCCCCGAAGGTCTCAAAGCGGCCATGCGCAATACGAACACCCTGCAGGATTTTCTCATGCACCGAGCCTCGCGGCCGGGGAAGGTCGCGGCCGAGGTGTACGACGAGACGATGGCGGAGATGCAGCGGCTTCACATCGATGCGAAGATTTACTCCCACCCGATTGGCAACCAGGGGCATGGACTCGGCGCCGCGATTGATTTCCGCAGCCGGCAACTCCCGGTGGGCGAGACGCCAAAGCGGCTCCGCCTTGGATCGTACATCTCGGTGGAGCTCAACACTGGAACGGCGATCCCCGAGTGGGGTGGACAGAAGATCTACGTGATGATGGAGGACGATGCGTTTCTGACGACGGCGGGCTGGCAGTTTTTTCGGCCAAGGCAGGAGGCGTGGTACTTGGTTCGGTGAATACGCGTTAGAGGCTTTCGCCTCCGCGTGCCCCTCTCTCGGCACACACGAGCCCCGTCGAGTTCAAATCACGCGGTCGTTTCCGCCGTCGATCGGGACCTGCGCTCCGGTCGTGCGAGAAAACGCCGGGCTCAATAGAGCACACACCACCGCAGCCACGTCCGCTGAACGCACCTCTCGCTGGAGCAAATTGCTCTTTTTATATTCGTCGACCGTCACTCCGTAGCGCCGAGCGCGTTCTTCGAGAACGGCAGGGGTCCAGAATGTCGTATCGAACACGGCGTGAGGATGAACCACGTTGACGCGGACACCTCTCGGCGCCAGTTCGAGCGCGGCCACGCGAGCGAACTGGGTGAGTCCCGCCTTCGCCACTGAATACGATGCAGCGCCCGGACCAGGCGCCGGAACATTCTTGGATCCCACGATCACCACCGAAGCATCGATCCCACGCTCCAGATATGGCAGCGCCGAGTGCAGCAAGAGTTCATGGCTGGTCAAGTTGACCCGAAGGCTCTGCTCCCAGATGGATGGGTCGATCTGCCCGATGGCCTGGCTCGTGGGAAAGAATCCGGCATTGCTCACCAGCAAGTCGAGCCCGCCAAACCTCCGTACGGTCTCTCCCACGACGCTGACGACCTCGGGTCCGATGCTCACATCCGCACGAAGCTCGAGAAAATCGGGCCCGGCGGCCCGGCCCGGCTCACTGGCTCGAATGTCCACTCCCACCACGGTCGCGCCGGCGGCCACGAGCGCCTCGGCCGAGGCGCGCCCGATGCCACTGCCGGCGCCAGTCACCAAGGCAATTCGGCCTTCGAACAGTCGTGGTGTCGCACCTTTCTTCAGTTTAGCCTGCTCGAGTTCCCAGTATTCCACGGCGAAAATCTCGGCCTCGGCCAAGGGCCGCCACCCGCCCAGCAATTCACCCCATTGGATCGCGCGGACCGTGTGTCGCGCGATGTCCGCCACCGCTCTCGCGTCTCGGAGGGAGGTTCCAAAGGCGAGGGTGCCCTGTCCAGGCCAGACGCCCCAGCGCGGGGCTACGTCCAACCGCGACTCCTGTTTCGCGTTCCTCACGAAATAGGCGTCATAGTCGGCCGCAAAGCGCTCCACGGATGTCCGGGGATTCCCCTCCGCGATCAGAGGCACCGGTTTGGTCCGTATGACATGGTCGGGTGTCAGTGGTCCCTTGGTAGCGATGCTGACGATGTCGGCCCGACCCGCGAAGCCGGCTGCTTCTTCGGAGCGATCGAGCAGCGCCAGCATTGGCGCTCCCCGAACGCGTGACGCCTCTCGGCGTAACTGGGCAAGAAGGAGAAGATCCTCCGGCTCCGCCGCAGACCGGGCAACATCCAAAGCCCCGCAACGTGACAGCTCTTCCTCCGCCTCGCTGACCAGCCGTATGGTGCGTTCGTAACTTTCCTTGGCCTCGTCCGCGAACGTGAACAGGCCATGTTGCAGTAACACTACTCCCTCGAGGCGCGACCAATCGGTGTGCACGGTCATGTCGCGTACCGCGCGCGCGAGGGCGAAGCCCGGCATCACGTAGGGCACAAGAAGGACGCCGTCACCATACAGCCGACTGAGGCGCTGCTCGCCCTCCGGCGAATTCGAGAGCGCGACGACCGCATCCGCATGCGTGTGGTCGACGAACCGAGCGGGAATGATGGCGTGAAGAATCGCCTCAATCGAGGGGACCGGAGCGTCCGGATCGAGCATCGCTGAACGCTGCCACAGCACCATGTCGCTATCCGAAAGCGCGGGCAAATCGGCCATGCGGCGGAGCGGATCGAGCCGAACCGGCGCAAACCCTTCCTCAGCGATGGTCGCCAGATCCCACCCAGTGCCTTTCACATAGATCACGTCGACCGGATCGCCGAACAGGTCCGTGACCACCGTTTTCACGGACGTGTTTCCACCGCCATGGAGAACGAGCGACGGCTCCCGCCCCAACAGCCGGGACGTGTAAACCCGAAGGGCCAGCGGGTCGTTCGCCAGCGTATTTGCGTCTGTATCGCGCCAGAGGCTTTGCATCGTGAGTTGGGTTGGAACTAGGCTCGCAAGACGGCGAGCAGGGCACGATGGGCGGGCGACAGATCGCCCTCCGGAGTGAGCACGGCGTGTCGGAGGCTCTGGCGACAATCGCACTCCATGGCCGGCCCCGGCTCAGCCACCATGGTTCGAAGTATTCGAGTCACCTCGGCGAGAGACTTCCGATATACCGCAAGCACTTCCTCCATGCTGACGTGACCGGCCGGATCCTCCTTCCAGCTGTCGTAATCAGTCGCGACGGCCACCGTCGCATAGCACATCTGCGCCTCGCGGGCCAAGAAGGCCTCCGGCAGGTTGGTCATGCCGACAATCGCACAGCCGGCGCTCCGCAGGAAATGACTCTCCGCGGTGGTCCCGAAACGCGGCCCTTCAACACAGGCGTAGGTCCCACCGCGGTGAAGCGTCGCGGAGATTGATCGAACGCTTTCCTGCAGCCGGCGAACGAGGTCCGCGCAGACCGGACGAGCCGTCGACACGTGGCCCACGATCCCTTCGCCGAAGAAACTGGCGGCCCGGCGGCCTTTGGTCCAATCGAAATACTGATCCGGCAGCACCAGATGGCCGGGAGCAATCGCCTGCCGCAAACTCCCGGTGGCGGAGACGCTGATGACCCGGTGTACACCGAGTTGTTTCAGTGCGAACACGTTCGCGCGGAAGTTGATTTCGCTGGGGAGGAGACGATGACCAAGGCCGTGGCGCGGCAGAAAGCACACCGCTTGCCCTCCCCACCGGCCTCGGACGATCGGCGCGGAGGGGGCACCGAACGGGGTGTCAACGGTGAGGTGATCGGCGTCCTCGAGCTCCTCCACAGCGTAGAGCCCGGTCCCGCCGATGATCGCGATCACGTCGCGAGCACACCCATCGCCGGGGCGATTTTCGAGAGGCCGCCCCCGCGAAGTTCGTCACCGGAGAGCACGGCCGCATCCATGATGAGGGCGGTGATTAGATGCCCGGGCGTCACGTCGAACGCCGGATTGTAGACCGGCGAGTCGGCCGGGGCCCACCGCACGTTGCCAAAAGCGCCCGCCGCCCCGCGGACCTCGTCGGCCGACCGCTCTTCGATCGGAATCGCGGACCCGGTCACGGTGGTGTAGTCGATCGTCGTGCGGGGGGCCGCGACATAGAATGGAACGCCATGATGTCGTGCGAGCACAGCGAGCCCGTAAGTACCTACCTTGTTTGCGAAATCTCCGTTGACGGCAATTCGGTCGGCGCCCACGAGCACCTTCGAGATCTTGCCCTGTTGCATCAGAAACGCGGCCATCCCATCGCAAATGATGGTGTAGGGAATCCCAAGGGCGCTGAGCTCCCATGCGGTGAGTCGCGCGCCTTGGAGCAGGGGCCGGGTTTCATCGACGTATACGTGGATGCGGCGCCCATGTTCGTGCGCTCGGCGAATGACGCCGAGCGCCGTCCCGATGCCCGCGGTGGCAAGGCCGCCAGTGTTGCAATGAGTCAAGACATTGTCGCCATCCGCCAGGAGCAATTCACCACGAGACCCGATGGCGTCGCAGAGCGCGACATCCTCCTCGAAGATCTGCTCGGCGGCTCGCACCATCGCGGGGGCACCACCGTCGGCATTGGACCGGCCGGCCTCGAGCACACGGTCGATTGCGGCTCCGAGATTAACGGCCGTCGGCCGCGTGTTCCGGAGCGTGGCGGCCTGGTCCGCCAGCCGCGCGCGCCACGCGCCCTCTTCGCCCGCCCGGGCCAAGGACATGGCCGCCGCGACACCCAGAAGGGGCGCGCCCCGAATCACCAGGGTACGAATGAACCGCGCCATCTCCTCCGGCGAGCGGCATTCACGCCATACCGTTTCGTCGGGCAACCGCCGCTGGTCGAGCACGAAGATTCGCCCGTTTACGTGCCGCAGTGCGAGAGAATCCAAGTCTTTCATCAGGAGTTGTACTCCGCCAAGGATTTGACCTTCTGCCCATCACCCCACCGAAACTGGTTGAGATATGTGAGATCGATGAGCACGGCAGCATCCTGCACCTGATACCCGGCTTTCGTACAGACATCGATGGCGGCTCCCATCGTGCCTCCGGTCGCCAACACATCGTCGATGACGACGACCCGTCCACCGCCCCGCTTCACCTCGAGGGCCCCGGCACCATACTCGAGCGTGTACGATTGGCACTCAACGGGCGGCGGCAACTTTCCGCGCTTTCGAATCGGGATGAACCCCTTGCCTGCCAGTGCGGCCAGCGCGGCACCCAAGATGAAACCACGGGACTCAACGCCGGCCACCCCCTCGCAGGCGTCGAGATCGAGAACTTTGGCCAGATCCGTGAGCACGCATCGGAACCGGTAGGCCGAAGCAAGGACGGGCGTGATATCGCGGAACACGATGCCCGGTTTCGGAAAGTCGGTGACGCTCAGGATCCAGTCTTTGAAATCGTACACGGCCGGCTCGGTCATGGGATCAGTTCCGTCAGGGGCAGGGGCTTGGTTTAAGCCAGGCTCGTAAGAAACCTCAAGAGCGCCGAGTTGACCAGCCCCGGCTCTTCGATGGAGGCACTATGACCGGCCCCTGACACAGTCACCAACCTTGAGTTCGGGATGCGCTCGTGGATCCGTTGTGCCTTGTCCGGCGTGGTCGCGACATCTTGATCGCCAACCATCACCAGCGTTGGGACTCGAATGCGCCGGATTTCCTCGGCCACGCCTTGACGTTCGATCACCCCGTGGACGGCTCGGAGTATGCCCCTCCGATCGTTTCGGATCACGCGGTCCCGCCACTCCGCCAGCAGCGCGACGCGATCGGGATCATTCAAAAACTTGGTTCCAAATACGATCGGAAGCACGCGACCGGCGACCACACCCAAACCACACCAGCGGGCGACCAGCGCTAGGAATCGATATTTCGGCACATTCGCCCGTGGCTCCGGATCGGCCGACGTTTCCAGGAGGGTCAGCGACTTGAGCAACTCAGGATAGCGAAACCCGAGACGCATGCCGACGAACCCGCCCATCGACAGGCCCACGAAATGGCAGGGAGCCAACCTGAGATGCCGAATCAGAGTGGCAGCATCTTCGGTGAGCGAGTCCATGTCGTAGCCCGACTCCGTCACCTCGCTCTGCCCTTGGCCCCGAAAGTCGAAAGTTACGCAGCGGTACCGCGGCCGGAGTGCTTCGATTTGGGCCTGGAACATCAGACCACTGAAGAGCAGGCCGTGCGCAAACACCACCGCCTCCGAACCCGAGCCCGTGTCCTCGTAGTGAATCCGGACCCCGTTGAGCGAAAGCGTAGCCATCCTTAGTTCGGCTCCCCTAGAGGCTCCGTCGCCATTCAGATCCGCTCGAGCTGTTCAACGGTGCGCTCGCTCCGCACATTCCCCGTGTTCAGCGTTCCCGCGGGCTCGAACATCAACACATGCGCCTCCTCTTCGGCCACCGGACGGTGCTCGACTCCCTTGGGCACCACGAGCACCTCACCGGCTTCGATCCAGACCACGCGATCGCGGAACTCCATCCGGAAGCGGCCGTCCACCACCAGAAACAGCTCGTCCTCATGGTCGTGATGATGCCAGTCGAACGCACCAAGCATTTTCGCCAATTTTACGTGCTGGCCGTTCAATTCGGCGACAATGCGAGGGTGCCAGTGGTCGGAAATCCGACTGAACTTTTCGCGAAGATTGATGGAATCCACGCTACTCCTCCCGTTGCGTACCTAGGACGAACACCGTCAAGTCGCCATACAGCCCATCGGTCCGCCACTCCAGCTCACCGCATCTGGCCCCGCAAAGACCCGACAACTCCATACCAAACTACCGGAAAGCCTCAATCGCAACAACGACTTACTGGTTTTGCCACCCACGGCTCCCCTCGCCGGGTACGGGACTCGCAGACGTTCGAGCTCCAAGGTCACCGCCCAAGAGTGATACGGGTCACAGGCGCACGGCCGCTTAACACGGTGGGGTTTCTCGCGTCGCCCATGCAGAGCCGCCACATGTACGCCACATGAACCCTGGGGAGAAAAATGCCTCGCAACCCGAAACTGCTGCCTTTTGCGCTCACCGCCATCAGCGCGACGCTGTTCGCCGCCTGCGGAAGTGACAAAATTGCCGCTCCAGGCACGTCCACCATCCTCCAGCTCTCCCAGGCCGCCGCCGACTCCATCGGAGGGGTTGTCTCGATGGACGCGGACGCCCTCGCCACCGGTGACACCCCCGATGGCGCTCAGAACCTGAGCCTCACTCCGGGCATCAGCGGTGCAGCCCCGGGCAATTGCCACCCGACCAGAACACCGAATCCACCAGTCGACTCAGACCAGGATCGGATTCCGGATGATGTGGTATGGACTTTCAATTGCGTCGTTTCGCGCCCGCTCGAAACCCTCACGACGACGGGGACGATCGAAGTCTCCGACCCGACGCCGTCCGCCGCCGATTTCTCGGCCAAGCATGTGTTCACCAACTTCTTTCGCAGCCGCACGGGCACGGTGAATGGCAAGACCCGATCGGTGAATAGGAACGGCACCCGAAACCGATCCGGCGATACCTCCGCGCTCGATTTCAGTGAGACCGATTTCCGGGCGGACTGGGTGTTTGAGAACGGCTCAACTGGTACGCACACCAAGTCGTGGACCTCTCACTTCCAGGCGGATACCCCGGGCTCCATTCAGTGGGATTCTCTGCCGAGCGGCACCCGAACCATCACTGGAAGCTCGTCCTGGGTTCGGGGCGATATCACCCGCTCGCTGGCGGTGACCACCACCACGCCGTTGCACTACAGCGCGGACTGCACGGACGTTCCACGGTTTGACGCTGGAGTGCTGGCCTTGGTCGTGACCGACAAAGAGGGCAAGACCGCAAACGTCACCGTGACTTTCGGCCCGGCGTGCGGCCAAGTGAATGTCGTAAAGTAGAGTCCCCGGTCGGAAACGCGGGCGAGGCTCGGTCCAGCAATGGGCCGAGCCTCGCGCGGTTACGACCGGTCGTCGCTTCGGAGGGGGCGGATCCAAACATTCCGGTATCGTACCGGATTCCCGTGGTCCTGGAGGCGGAGCGGCCCTTGGGCGGGATGGGGCTTGTACGTGCCGACAACACGATGTCCGGTGGCGCCCAGCAAAGCGACGTGATCTTGAATCAATACCCCGTTCTGAAACGCGGTGAGATAAGCCGGTGAAACCACCTTCCCGTCCGCAAAGCGCGGCGCGGTAAAGGTCACATCATAGGATTGCCATTCCCCCGGCTTTCGAGACGCATTCACCAGGGGAGGGAACTGGCCGTAGATAGCACCCGCCTGTCCATCGGGGTACGTCGGGTTTTGGTAGCTATCCAGCACCTGGAGCTCGTAGAGTCCCATCAGGTACACGCCGCTGTTCCCCCTCTCCTGCCCGTCCCCGACGGGCGTTTCTGGCGTCGCCCATTCGAGGTGCAACTGGAAGTCGCCGAATTCCTGTCGGGTGAATGCGTCTCCACCGCCTGGCACGCCGCGAGCCGGAACAATCATCGCCCCGTCAGCCAGGACCCAGCCGGAGGGCGCACCGGACTCGCTCCGCCATGCGGAAAGGTCACGGCCGTCAAATAGGACGACCGCGTCCGAGGGGGGCACCGCCGCCCGGAAGGCGCCCGGCTCCACCACCCGCGGTTGCGGTCGCTGCCCGTCATGGACATGCCATCGAGTCCCCGGAAGCATCGGAGTATCACTGTATCCAATTGCCTTTTGGGGACGTTCTTGCGCCGACGCAGGGGCGCCCGCAAGAGCGATGAATCCCCAGAGAGCCCACCGGCATGGAGCCATCTCACACCCCCTTCAGGGAAACCTGCTGGCAAGCCCTATTTGAGCACGAATGTCACTTTCATGTTCACCCGGTACTCCACCACCTTCCCGTTCTCGATTACGACCTTCTGATCCTGAATCCAGGCGCCCTTGACGTTTTGTAAGGTCTGGTTGGCGCGCTTCAGACCCGTATTAATGGCATCCTCGAAGCTCTTGGGCGATGCCGAGATGATCTCGGTGACTCGTGCGACGGCCATAGGTACTCCTCATGGGTCTGCTTCGTGGTTGTGAATCGGTGTGGGGAGTGTACGACCGTATCCTTGACCGGTCAATGCGACCGATCTCGGCCGGCCGCAGTTCCATTATCATTCCCCACCCGGCGATTTTTCTTGGATGGAGTCAGAATGCCAAAGAGTGTTCGAGCACTGTTCTTCCTTGTCGCGGCAATCCTGGTGGTTGTCGCGACCCGCGCCCGCACCACTACATCCACTCCACTTGCCTCGCAACCTCCGCGTGGCGCCGATCCGAGCTCGTCCGCCCGCCCTGCCCCGTCCACCGGCTCCCCCGGCGACGTGAGCGCCGCCTTCCACGATCACGTCCAGAAAACCGAGGTCGAGGATGGCGGAACGGTTGAGCGCTGGCTCCCGGACGACCTCGAAGGGTCCCGCCACCAACGTTTGATCGTCAAGGTTGCGAACGGGCGGACCATCATGATCGCTTACAACATCGATCTCGCGCCGCGCCTTCCGGAGTTTTCCCGCGGGGATTCGGTCCGGTTTCACGGCGAGTATATCTGGAACGCGCGGGGGGGGATCGTGCACTGGACCCATCATGATCCTTCTCACAAGCATGAGGATGGGTGGATTCGGAACCACGGGATGATGTACCAGTAGCCTACTGCCGGCCCGAGCATGCAGCGCTCATGGACCGGTATCGTCATTCCGAGGGCGCGAGGCGACCGAGGAATGACAACCGAAGTCTCAGCAGCCGGCTAGTGACCGTTCAACTCCGCCACGAAGACGTCCTGTTGGGTGGTGTGGGCGGCCTCGTCGTAGTGCATCGTCGCAATGAATACCACACCCAGGCGACCTCGATCGTTGAACAACGTGGCTCCGGACAAATTCGCATATGGCTGCCCGTAGGACGCGAAGTCCCGTTTCAGAAGCCCAGCCCGAAGACTCGCCGGCTTCTCGATCATATACCTGGCATTCAGCCGAGCAACCTGAACATCCCCGGTCGCCTCGTCGGTGTAGGAGAGCAACAGGGAGGTCCGGAAAGCAAGTAATGACGGCTTGTACCGGCCGTTCGCGGACCGAGTGACGCGCCGCTTCAGCAGTTCATGCCAGCCTCGATCGAACACCTTGAGATACACATCGTAGGTGAACGGCGACCCAGGTGACGATCCCTCCTGCGACGCATAGACCATCACATAGCGGTTTCCCTCCGGACCGGGCCAGAGGACCAGACTGGGTGTGATCTCACGCCCGCGCTCCGCGGACGTCGTGAGATCGCGCGCAGCCCCCAACTCTCCATTGGATGCCAACGTGCGGACCTCGATGTTTTTGTCGTCGTAGGCTTCTGCCACGGGACGATCCCCGTGGTAGGCGCCCCAAGAATTCGCGACGATCACCCGGTCCGAGTCGATCATGATCGTGGGCGATGCGTGATTGATAGGCACCCGATCACTCGCCGGCGAACGAGTGAGCCTCTTCTCGTCGCCTCGGCCGGTTAAGCGCCCGTCGAACACCCGCAGGCCTAAGTCTCTGGCTCCCGTAGGCATTGAGGGGTCCGCAAAGTAGTAACTCAAGTAGGTGCGGCGCCCATCGGCAGCGACGGCTGGACCCCACTGGTTGCCCCAATCCGAGATGAACGGAGTGGCGGCCTGTTCGGTTGACCAGTTCGAATCGGCATCGAGGCGGAAGATCCGATAGCGCTTTGCGAGGGATGTGCCGTACAAAAGGTCGGGTGCCTCGGACCAGAATACGACGTATCCGCCAGTGGTCACGGCCACCGCTGGAGTTTCCCGAACCCCGGGGGACGCGGTGAGACGATGGAGGTAAGTGACCGTAAAGGTCGAAGCGGGTTTCGGAGTCTGGGCGTGGAGTGTACCGGACGAAGCCATGCCGAGCGTCAAGCACCAAGCCGACCAGGCCGCTCCGAAACTCATACCGCGCATCCCGCACCTCAAGGTTCGCCCGAGAAGGTCCTCCGGGCACCCCGGAATCTTAGGCGGAGACGGGCGGAGGCGCTGAGTCTCCGTCGTGGGGAAAGACCCGGGCCCTGGTGAACGAAACGACGACACGATCCCCTTTGCGGAGCTTGAGAAGTTGGAAGCGAGCCGAATTCATCTCGACCTCGATGGCCTGCCCCCCCTCCGCGCGCTCGAGCTCGATGCGGATCGCCGACCCAAACTGCCTGTGATGGGTGATCTTGGCCTCGATACCCCCAGCGGCCGGTCCATGCCCGGCCGGCGTGATCTCCAATTCGTGGGTCCGGACGAATGCGAGCGCCGCCTGCTCTTCGAGTCCGGCGAACTCCGGCGCTTCGAGTTCTGTTTCCCCGATCCGCAACCGCCCCTCGTGTACTCGGCCGTGAAAGAGGTTCACGTCGCCTAAGAACCCGCACACGAAAGGTGTAGCGGGATGCTCGTAGACCTGGCTCGGAGTCCCGATCTGCTCGATTCGCCCTTCATTCATGACCACCACCTGGTCAGCGACCTCCATGGCTTCGTCCTGATCGTGGGTGACGAACACACTCGTCACGTGCACTTCGTCATGAAGCCGGCGAAGCCATCGACGCAGTTCCTTCCGAACCTTGGCGTCGAGCGCCCCAAACGGTTCGTCCAACAGCAACACACTCGGCTTCACCGCCAGGGCACGCGCCAGGGCGACGCGCTGCCTTTGCCCACCGGATAGCTGACTCGGATGTTGGTCGGCAAGCCAGTCGAGCTGCACCAGACCCAAGAGGCCCATGACCGTCTCTTTGATTTCGGCTTCGGGTGGCCGCGTAGCGCGAGGCCGAACCCGGAGACCGAACGCCACATTCTCGAATACGTCATGTGGCGAAAGAGGGCGTAGTGTTGGAAGACGAACCCGACCTGACGATCCCGGGGCTGCCACCGCGACGCATCTTCTCCGTCGAAAAGAACCTGGCCCTCGTCGGCTCCCTCCAGGCCGGCGATGATCCGCAGGAGGCTGGTCTTTCCCGAGCCGGACGGTCCGAGGAGGGCCACCAACTCCCCTTCGGGAATCGTGAGGTTCACTCCATGAAGGGCGGTAAACGTACCGAACCGTTTGACGATGTTGTGGACTTCGATCTTCACCGAATCTCCCGTTCCACGACGCTCTTGGCGACGAGGGTCACCAAGGCGAGCAATGTGAGAAGGGAGGCGACCGCGAACGCGGCGGCGAAATGGTATTCGTTATAGAGGATCTCGACGTGGAGTGGCAGCGTCGTGGTGACGCCGCGGATATGGCCCGACACGACCGAGACGGCTCCGAACTCGCCGACGGCGCGCGCGGAGCAGAGGATCACCCCGTAAAGCAGCGCCCATTTGATGTTCGGGAGCGTCACCCGCCAGAAAGTCTGCCACCCGTTGGCGCCGAGGATGATGGCGGCTTCTTCCGTTTCGACGCCCTGCTCGTGCATCAATGGAATCAATTCGCGGGCAACAAAGGGAAAGGTGACGAAGACGGTAGCGAGCACGATGCCCGGGACGGCGAAGATGATCTTGATGTCGTGGTCGGCCAGGAACGCTCCGAACCAGCCCTGCGCCCCGAAAAGCAAGACGAAGGTCATGCCCGCCACGACCGGCGAGACCGCGAAGGGGAGGTCGATCAAGGTGATCAAGAGGTTCTTGCCCGGAAAGGTGAACTTCGTGATCGACCACGCGGCGGCCAGGCCAAAAAGGAGATTCAGGGGCACCGATATCGCGGCGGCAAGGGCGGTGAGTCGAATCGCGGCGATCGCGTCCGGATCCTTGAGCGCGGCCCAGTAAGTTCCGATTCCGTCTTTGAGCGCCTCGGCGAAAACGGCGGCCACGGGCACCACACCCGACTCCTCCGTCGCGAGGCGGCGAGACCTCGGTTGCGGCAAGCTGGAAAGCATGGAGTCGTGTTCTCCGCGCTCAGGCAAACCTGCGGCGGCTCATGGCCTGCAGCAAATTGATAAAGAGGAGGAGGGTGAAGGAGACCAGCAGCATAACGACCGCGATCGCCGTGGCGCCCGGGTAGTCGAACTGCTCCAACTTGCTCATGATCAAAAGCGGAGTGATCTCGGTCCGCATCGGCATGTTCCCGGAAATGAACACGATCGAACCGTATTCCCCGATCGCGCGCGCGAAGGCGAGAACGAAACCCGTGAAGGCCGCCGGAAGGAATGTGGGAAGGATGACGCGCCGGAACGTCTGCCACCGGCTCGCGCCCAAGCTCGCGGCGGCTTCTTCCACTTCCCGTTCGAGATCTTGGAGCACCGGCTGGACCGTACGCACCACGAACGGTAACCCGATAAATGTCAGCGCCACCGTCACGCCGAGGCGGGTAAACGCAACCTTGATACCGAGCGGCTCGAGCCGGGAGCCGATCCAGCCATGGGTTGAGTAGAGGCTCGTGAGAGCGATGCCGGCGACCGCGGTCGGGAGGGCGAACGGCAAGTCCACCATCGCGTCGATCACGCGTTTGCCGGGGAAGCTGTAACGGACCAGCACCCAGGCGACCAGTACGCCAAACATGGTGTTGATTGCCGCTGCGATACCGGAGGCGCCGAAGCTCAATCCATAGGAGGCCATCACGCGTGGCCCCGTCACCGCGGACCAGAAGGCGGACCATCCCATTCCGGCGCTGCGGACGAAAATGGTCGCCAGGGGGAGGAGAATGAGGAGGCTCAGGTAGGTGAGCGTGAACCCCAACGCCGACCCAAATCCAGGAAGAACCCGTCGTTGCCTCGCGCTCACCCTGTCCTCACCGGCCTGGTTGGTAGATCTGATCGAAGGTGCCGCCGTCGGCAAAATGCTCCGGCTGCGCCTTCTTCCAACCGCCGAACGCTTCGTCGACGGTAAACATGACCAGCTTGGGAAACTGGGCCGTACTCCTGGCGGCGACCGCTGCATTCCGGGGTCGATAATGGTGCTTCGCCACGATCTCTTGCCCCGCGTCGGTGTACAGATACTCGAGGTAGGCCTGAGCCACCGCCGTCGTTCCATGCTTCTTCGCGACCTTATCCACCAGCGCTACCGAGGGCTCGGCGAGGATGCTCACGGACGCCATGACGACTTCAAACCGATTCGGGCCCAACTCTTTGATGGCGAGAAGGGCCTCGTTTTCCCATGCGAGGAGAACGTCCCCGATGCCGCGCTCCACGAAGGTCGTCGTCGCGCCGCGCGCTCCGGCGTCGAGCACCGGCACGTTTTTGTAGACGCTCGCGACGAACTGCTTCGCTTTGGCTTGGTCGCCGCCGAATTTGCGCAGGGCGTAACCCCACGCGGCGAGATAGTTCCATCGTGCTCCGCCGGAAGTCTTCGGATTGGGCGTGATAATCGAGACGCCCGGCCGAGCCAGGTCGTCCCAGTCCTTGATCCTTTTCGGGTTTCCCTTGCGAACCAGTAACACGACGGTGGACGTGTACGGCGCGCTGTTATCGGGCAGGCGCGTCTGCCACGCCGGTGGCAGGAGCCGTCCCTTTGCGCTGATCTCGTCGATGTCATAGGCAAGGGCCAACGTGACAACATCCGCCTCGAGACCATCGATGACGGAACGCGCCTGCTTTCCAGAGCCGCCGTGCGACTGCTTGATGACCACATCCTGCCCGGTCTTCGTCTTCCACGACGCCGTGAAGGCCGTATTGACCTCCTGGTAGAGCTCGCGGGTCGGATCATACGAGACGTTGAGTAAGGTGATGGTGCCTTGGGCCACACCCTGTGCCCACGGCACCACGGCCAAGGAACCAAGGAACAGAAGGGATCGCATCGGGAGTCATTCCATTTCAATGGGCTAGAAGCCGGTTTGAAACCGGGTGGAGATGAAACTCTCGGCCGGCCGGTCACCCGTGGCAGCGCCGTGAGTAAACACTGTGTGCTCGTAGTCCAGCATGAACTTCACATAGCGCGCCAGGTACCAGTTGATCCCAAGCCCCCACCCGCGCGCGCGTTGGGCTGAGACCAGAGAATCAGCGAAGACGGGGAACGCAGCCTCATCGACGCTCGTTCCTTGAATGCGCGCCGCGATCTCGAGAGCGCCCCAACTACCCGACCTGGGACCGAATAGCTTCTTTGGTACTACGGCGCCAAACGAGGCATGCTCTCCGGTCAGTAAGACGGAGGCCGACACTTGCCAGGCGCGATGGGGGATAGTGAGACTGACTGTATCCTTTCGAACACTGTGGCGGGAGACCGTATACTGAGCGAGGAGGCCGATGCCACCCGCGTAGAGATAGGCTTGGGGTTCGACTCGAGTCCGCTTGCCGTCCTCGATGACGGTCCCGGTCACCTTGCCGTCGGACCGATACTTGAAAATGGTGGCCTGTCCAGGACTCCGAAGCGTCGAGACTGCTGGTGCGGTCAACGTCCCGGTCTCGGTTCCCGTGCCCCCGGCGATGCCGAATCCGAGGTCGACGGCCGGGCGGGTGCCGGTCTTGGTGAACGGCGTGAGGAAGATTCGGCCGGCCAGGTCCTTGGAATCCGTGGCGTCGCCGTCGCCAAAGCCCAGGTCCGTCACGCCGTCGAAAATCCCGGCCTGGTAACTCAAGACCCCTCCGCCGAGTTGCCCGCCGATTTGAAGCCCGACATCACGGTTTGGGACCAAGTTTGTGGGAAAGCCGCGTTCGACGAAGTGAATGTCCGTGGCGGATTGCAGGCGTTCAAGCCCGATGGGCGGTTTGAACTTGCCGGCCCGGATCGCCAAGGCGGGATCGAGCCGGGCCTCGATGTAGGCCTCATACAAGGTCGCCGCGCCTTGGCCGAAGTCGGGCATGATGCGGAAGTCGAAATACTTGTAGACCGTGCCTTCGATGATCGGGCGGGCTCGGCGGATCAGGAAGTTGTTCACCAGGACGTTGGCGTCGTCGTTGGCAAAGAAGCGGCCGTCGGCCTGAATGTACCCGCCGACCCGCAAGCGCCACCGCGAATCGGCGGAGCGGAAGGTGAACCCGTCCGGACCGATGCCGACGACCGGGCGGGTCCTCGCCGCTTCGCCGGCGCTGTCGGCGGCCAGTTCCCGCAAGCGTTCGAGCACCCGGACGTGTTGCTCCAGGTCGCGGATGCGTTCATCCACCGAAGGCGCGCGCGTAGTATCCTGGGCGGGCAGGGGCGTGGCCCGGGACACGAGGGCGGCCAGAATCAAACTGGGCAGGGCGAGGCGGGCAGGTAACATCGGATTCTCCTCAGGGACGGAACCGGTCGCCGGAGACCATTCCAGGCGGCGCGCGCGATCAGGGTCGGACGGGTGAATATAGTGTATTTTATCGATATAGTCTATCTAATAACTAGAGTATATAGGCAAAGATCGTACCGCCTATCCCCGCCGAGCCCGCGCTGGGGTCAACCGCTCCACGCGCCGCCGCAGGCTCGACAGAGAGGTCCCATCCAGGATGCGGGCGGTGGCGTCCCGGACATCCTTCATTGCCAACCTAACCCCGCACGTGGCTTCATCTTGGCAATCCTGGCAGCGGACATACGCCGTCTGGCTTGCGCATGGCACCGGCGCCAACGGTCCATCGAACAGCCGAACGATTTGCCCCAAATAAATCGCTTTCGGGTCCCGACCGAGGAGGTAGCCGCCGCCTTTTCCCTTGCGGCTCTGCAACATGCCGTGGTTCCGGAGCGACAGGAGAATCGCCTCGAGGAACTTCTGGGGGATCTGTTCCTGGCGCGCGAGGTCCGCGATACGCATGGGCTCCTCCCCGCCCCGCTCCGCCAGAGCGAGCAGTGCCTTCACCGCGTATTTGGCCTTTTTCGACAGCATGGAACCGCCTGGGTCGGGGAGATGCGGGAGACGAGAATGTACCGTCCTGGAACGGACCAATCGCCTCCCTGGGTGGCTCGCCGTGCACTAAATCTACCTCGTCTATCAAATTAGTACTTCTGTTCGTGGGGTTGCGTCGGCAGGTGGGGGAAGGCAGAATCCCGTCCGGCGCGCGCGTCCTTTTCATTCACACTGGAGGGCTATCGATGACCCCCGCGAACGAGAGGCGTTGGAAAGCCATCCCATGAGCTCGACGATCAAAACCGCAAGAACCAAGGTGAAGCGCCTGCCGGAACGCGGAGTCTATGACCCGCAAGTCCTCTACCGGATCCTGGATGAAGGGTTCGTCTGTCACGTCGGGTTCATCATGGACAGCCAGCCGTTCGTCATCCCGACCGGCTACGGTCGGGTCGGAGAAACACTATATCTCCATGGGTCCACCGCGAGCCGGATGTTCAAGTCACTCGCCCGAGGGGTGCCGGTCTGCGTCACCGTGACCCATGTGGATGGAATCGTGGTCGCCCGGTCGGCTTTCAACAGTTCCATGAATTACCGCTCGGTCGTCATCCTTGGCACGGCGACACCCGTCATCGACCCGGACGAGAAGCTGGCGGCTCTCCGCGCTATTGCCGAGCATATCATCCCGCACCGATGGGCGGATTTTCGGCCCCCAAAGGCCAAGGAGATCAAAGGTACCTCGGTGCTCTCGCTGCCCATCCGCGAGGCGTCGGCCAAAGTCCGCACCGGTCCGCCGCACGACGACAAGGCCGACTATGCTCTTCCGATTTGGGGCGGTGTCATACCGCTCCGCACCACGGTTGACCCCCCGATTCCGGACTCCGAGGCAGCGGGGATGGCGGTCCCACCAAACATCGCTCACTATTCCAGGGCCAGGAAAAGCTCCTAGCCGAAATCGACCGAGGGAGCGTGCGGAGGCGAGGCTCAATGAGCGAAGAAACGAACGTCGGACGGGTGCGCAGCATCGACATCTTGCGCGGAGGGGCCATGGTGCTCATGGCCCTCGACCACGTGAGGGTGTACTTCTCCAATGCGACCTACAGCCCCACCGATCTCGCGCAAACCACCACGGCGTTGTTTCTGACGAGGTGGGTCACGCACTTCGTAGCACCTGCCTTCGTATTTCTCGCGGGAACCGCAGCGTATCTCCACGGGCGTCAACTCGGCGACCGCGCGACACTCTCGCGGTTCCTCTGGACGCGCGGCCTCTGGCTCGTACTGATGGAAATGACGGTCATCCGACTGGGTTGGACCTTCAACTTCGACTACGCGCATTACCTGCTCGGCGGCGTAATCTGGATGATCGGGTGGTGCATGGTGCTTTTGGCCGGGCTCGTCTGGCTGCCTCGGGGGCTCATCGCGGTTCTGGGCGGCCTCATCGTCGTGGGGCACAACCTCGTCGGCATCCTAACCCGAGGGGGCGAGAGCGTACAGCGCTCGGCGGGGCTCGGGCTCTGGCAGGTGCTGTACTTTGGCGGGCCGATCCACCTGGGCTCCGATGGCCCCACCTTGTTCGTGCTGTTCTCGATCATCCCATGGGTCGGCGTCATGGCGTTGGGTTACGTGTTTGGGACGGTGTTCGAACGAAGCCCGGCCGATCGGCGGAGACTGTGTCTCCAAATCGGCTCGGTAGCACTTCTGGGGTTCGTTGTGCTCCGCGGCCTAAATCTCTATGGAGATCCGAGGGCGTGGAGCCCGCAAGCCTCGGCAACCTTTTCCGTACTCTCCTTCCTGAACACGAGCAAATATCCGGCGTCACTGCTCTTTCTTCTAATGACGCTTGGCCCAACGATCGCGTGTGTTCCCGTGCTCGAAGGCCGTGCGACTCGGATTACTATGATTCTGGAGACGTTCGGCAGGGTTCCGTTTTTCTTTTATCTGCTCCACGTCCCGCTGATTCATGTGGTCGCACTGTTCTTTGCGCTAGCCCGATATGGCGAGGTTATTCCTTTGATGACGCAGAACTACCCCATCATGACCCAGCCGCCAACCGGCTATGGATACGGGGTGACGATGATCTGGTGTGTTACCGCTGCGGTCGTCACGGTGCTCTTCTTCGGATGTCGTTGGTTCGCCAACCTCAAGCGGAGTAGGAAGGCATGGTGGTTGAGTTACCTCTAGGGCAGACGGGCCACCCGAAGGTCGGCGCCGCCAGGGTTGCGGAGCTGGAGATGGAAAGGGCTAGGACTTCTTCCAGATTTTGCCGGAAAAGATATACTCCCTCGGAAGACAGGGTTCAAGATCACGCACGAAAGTCATCGTCGTATCGGTCACTTCAAAACGATACCGTCCGCTGAGCGGGCTCCCGCCCGTGAAGAGTCTACAGGGAAGGCTCCCGCCGGTCTCTATCAGCGTAATCTGGTTCTGGAAAATCTGGTACGTGCCTAACTCATCATTGCGTCCATCCAGCCCATAGAAGTATCGGCCATCGTTCGTGAACTCCAATCGCCAGTTGCCTTTGAATGCCGCGGCCGGCGGCCGATCCGCCTGCAGAATCGTCTTTACCCACACGCCGAAGAGGGGGCTCTGGACCGGAACGCTGGGACCGGTGCTGGACGAACAGCCGAACAGGCCACATCCCGTGCCGATCAATAGGAGTAACCGCGGCATCTTCAACAAGCCCATCACAACTCCGTGGGAGTGACAAGGCCCGGGGCACCGGGCGGCCAAGGACTGGTCATTCCCCAAGTGTAAGAATGCCGGTGGGAACCGCAAGGGAGCCGCGAGCGAAGGCGGTCGAGATTGACCCTTACGGACACCGCCCGAGTAAATTTGGCGGATGCGACCACAACGCTTAGGCCTTTGGAAGTTTCTGCTCGGGTCACTTGTCGTCACGGCCCCAGCAGCGCCCCAAACTCCGGGGGCACCAACGAACTCACCAGCCACCCTCGAAGTCAGCGGCACCCACATCGTGCTTCGCTACGACGGCCGGGAAATTCTCACGGCTGATTTTGCCTCCTCCCCCCGGGAACCAGCACCGGTGCTGCAGACCCTGGTCGATAGCGCAACTGGCGCGGTGACACAGGTCGTGAAGTGGACGGACCCATCCGGCTCGCTGTCGTTGGCGGGCGTTGTGGCGGCGAGCGACGAAGCGTTTCCCGCCGAGGTAGATCGCCGGGACGATGGATTGCGCATCGTCCGCCACAGCATCGGTCAAAGCGTCTCTCGTTTGAATCGCGCCGTGTATGACCGTTCGGGAGATTGGGTGCTCTCGGTGGACTTTCCCGCCCGCGTGCGAATCACACCGGCTCCAGCAACCGGCGCCACCACCACCTATCGTTTCGAGGCTTCCGGCGGAGAGATTGGTCTACGATTTCGGCCTCGGTTCTTTCAACGGCATCGCGGGCTTTCCTACTATGAGCCCTGGACGTATCACATACGGCGTGACGTCCCGATCGGCTGGAGCTCCTGGTACGCCTTCCGCGATCGCGTTACCGAGGATGACGTGCACCGCATCGCGGATGCCATGCGGGCAACGCTCGCGCCCTACGGCTATCGCTATCTCCAGCTAGACGACGGCTACCAACGATCCCCGATTGGCGTCCCGGACCATTGGACCCAATCCAATGCAAAGTTCCCCTCGGGCATGGCTGCGCTCGCGCAGTACATCATCAAACGCGGGCTCGAACCTGCCATTTGGACCAACGTCTCGTTTCAGGACCAGGACTGGGCCACGACGCACGCCGAGTATTTTGTTCGGGACAGTAGCGGGAAGCCGGCTAAAGGCAATTGGATCGGCTACGTCATGGATGGAAGCAATCCCGCCACCCTCCGCGACATCGTGTTGCCCGTGTATGCCGAATTTCGTCGGATGGGATATACGTACTTCAAGGTCGATGCGCTCCGGCACCTACGCTACGAAGGGTACAACAGCAACGCTGGCTTTTTCACGGAGCGGCATCTCAACCGCGCCGACGTCCTTCGAGACTTCGTTCGACGGATTCGAGAGGAAATCGGCCCCGCCAATTTTCTGCTGGCTTGTTGGGGAATCCGGCCGGAGCTCGTCGGGTTGGTCGATGCCGTGCGCATCGGAGGCGACGGATTTGGATTCGGTGGACTCGCACAGTACAACTCCTACAACAACGTGGTCTGGCGCAACGACCCCGACCATGTGGAGCTCTCCGCGCCGGACGCGTTTGCGGCGACAACAGCGGCTTCACTCACCGGTTCCCATCTGATGCTGACCGACCCACCGGCGGTCTACGGGACTCCTCGCGTGGAAGCGGCCCGCCGAGTGGCGCCGGTGCTTTTCACCGTACCGGGCCAACTGTACGATGTCGATCCGAGTCGGTCCTCGCAGCTGGCCCACGCCCACAACGAGTTGAGCGGAGGAGGCAGTCGACCCCTCGATGCAGACCAAGTCGGTTCGGTCCATCTCTATGCTTTGGACGTCAACCGACCGTTCGAGAACTGGACGGTCCTGGGTCGCACCGGCCTCAGCGATCCCAGGATTCGGTTCGCCGATCTAGGGCTGGCCGATTCAACCGACTATCTCGTATTCGAATTCTGGACCAAGCAATTTCGAGGTCGGTTTCGAGATACTCTGCCGCTGGGAAACCTGAACTCAGTGTATCGGGCGGAATCGCTGTGCATTCGTGAACGTCAAGTGCATCCGCAGATCCTGGCGACAAACCGGCATATCACCTGCGGCGCGCCCGACCTGCTGAACGTGGTTTGGGCCAACAACATTCTCTCCGGCGCGAGTGAAGTCGTAGGTGGGGATGAGTACGCAGTCTATCTCACGGAACCGTCCGGATATCGTATGGCGAACGTCCGAGTCGAGGGCGCCACCCTCCGAAGCGCTATCCGAATACGGGGGGGCCGCGTGCTACGACTCCTGCGGCCAACCAGCGGCGTGGTCCAATGGAAGGTGTTCTACCGGCGGTGACAGATCGCACAACCGACGATCAGTTCCTGATTGCCCCCAAGCCCTCCGGCGGGGAGGTACCGCGTATCTGAAACACCGGAAGCATCCGGAACCCCGACCGCTCGATGATTTGACGTCCGGCCGGGGAAAACACGAATCGGAGGAACGCTGCGGCTTCGGCGGCGTGCTGAGCGCGAGTTGGAATCGTAACCCCGAAAAGAATCGGTTCTCCCGAAAGCTCGACCGAATCTCGGCCCGCACTCTGTGGTATGCGCACCTTGGCCCGCGCGTACCACTCCGAAAGCGTTGGGTCGCTGAGATTCACCTCGGGCGGCAGCGACACGTACCGCAGGTGGTGCCCGACGGCAAGCGATTCATAGGTCCAGGCATAGTCGAATTCACCCGCCTCAATCATCGCGCCTAGCTCCGCTTCGGCGTGACGCACATAGCTTGTCGGCATGGCCGCCTTGAGGCGATCGCCGAGACCGGGCTCGTGATAGTGCAACTCCGCCAGCTGCACTGCCATCAAGGTGCGATACCCGCTCGGATCGACGCCCGGGTCCGAGCGGCCAGTCCGCACGCCGGGGCGAAGCAACACTCGCCACCAGTTCGCCGACGTGATCTCGGCCGCTCCCACTGAGCGGTCGGAATAGGCCAACACCATCGCGTTCGAGCCGAAAATGGCATACCAGGACGCGTATTTAGGAACGACCAGCAGCGAGAAGAGTCGTTGATCGGCCAACGCCAACACATCGGGAATCTTGCCCAATTCGGTCATTTTCCGGACCGCTTCGATACTCGGGGAATTCTCCTGGAGGGTCTCGACGCCCGGATGCAGAGCCGCATAGGCGCCCAGGACTTCCTTGAACGGTTGCCCCAACGCCGCCGCATTGAACACCGACAAGGCGCGTTCCTGTGGTAGGACCAGTCGAGGGCCCCAGAGCAGGATTCCTACCAGAACGAGTGTTAGACGAAAGCGCGAAGCGGGCAAGGTCTTCCTGTAGTCCGGGATTGCCAGTGTAGTGCGAGGAGATTGGCGAACCGGTCCAACTCCGCCG
>JANYKV010000104.1 GCA_025358055.1 Gemmatimonadota bacterium | reverse complement strand
GTTGTCGAGCAGTTCGCGCGCCCGCCGCCGTTCAGCGAGTTCGAACGCAGTCGCCGCCCGCCCACCAGCGACCATTCGCCCCAGGACGTCGGTTTGTCCGAGGTCGGGCTCAAAGTCCTCACCGCGAACGTCAAAGACCATGAGGCGTAATTCCTGATCGCGCAATGATGCGCGCCAAGATTCCAACGAGTCCATCGCGGCGGTCAGCTCCCGCTCGCCTCCGGCGAGGTCGCCGCGGCGCGCGAGCACCTGCGCCATGCGCACCTGCGCGGGGAAGCGGCGCCCGGGCTGTCGCCCCATGGCCTGCAGATGCCGAGTGAACGCTTGTTCGGCCGCCTCCGAGTCGCCCCGCTTCATGGCGAGCAAGCCAAACTCCATCTCGAGACCATTGTCATACCCGCGCATCCCCAGCTCACGAGCTTTAACTCTCGTGGTATCCAACTCACTCGCTGCGGTTGCAAGATCGCCGCGGGACATCGCCAGATCGGCCAGGGCGCGGTGGAACGACATGGCAAAATCGCCCGAGAGCTTTTCAGTGTTGGCCAAGGCGGTTCGGTACGCGGTACGCGCGCCGGCAAAGTCACCGTCCAGCCGCATCAAACTGCCTTTGTACCCCACCAATGTGGCGAGGCCCAGCCGATCCCCCGTATTAGCGAACAGGGACTCAGCCGAGGCGACATAGCGGAGCCCGGCGGTAACATCACTCATGAGAAGCGAAATGCCGGCGAGGTTCAGATTGGCCCAAGCGGCGGGCGAGAGGCTGGCGGAAGCCCGTCCCTCCGCAGCGGATTGAAGAAGGTGTTCCCGAGCCGATGCGTATTCTCCAATGGAAACTTCCAAAAAGCCACGCCATTGGAGGATGACCGCCAGGCCTTGCCGATCCAGGGCCGCCTCCTGGAGTGCGGTGACCTTGCGCAGCACTCGAAGCGCTGAATCAGTTCGGCCCTCCCGCTGAAGATCCCGGGCCAACCAATGCAGACATGCCGCCTGAATCCGGGGCTCTCCGGCGACCTGGGCGACGTGGGCACCGGCCACCGCCTCGGCGCGCGCCCCCGGACGGGCCAGCACGACTAGAAGACCGGCCCGTCGGCATCTGCGCTCCGCCTCCTGGTCGCGCTCGTCGGGCCTCCGAAGCGGACTGATCGAATCGAGAGCCCGGAGCGCCGCCTCCGGGCCGACGATCCGACTTTGCGGTGCGACTCGGTAGATCTTCGCCTTGGTCTCGGCGTTTCGCTCCCCAATTGCCCGTGCTTCCAGGGCCGCGAGGGAATAGAGCGAGTCCGACCGGGCCATCATGCCGCGCGCAAGCCAGGCCGTCGCCTGGTCCACGCGCGCATATACGCTCACCGCATCGGGAGTGGTATTGCTCGAGCCCCGAATCCGGTCGTACAGACGATCCGCTTCGGCATAGTCGTAGGTCAGGCGCGCGAGGCAGGCGAGGGCGAGGAGAGCGACTCGGTCCGTTGAGTCCCGCACGAGCCGCCGACGCCACTCGGCTTGCACCGGCCCGGCACGGCCGGATTCGACCGCGCGCTGCACCTGACGCAAAAGCAAGCGGGGAGGGACGTCCGATGGGAGGCGGTGCGGGAGTGACAACAACAGTAGGAGCGAGACGAGCACGATGCTCTCCGGAGCGGATCAGCGAAGGTAGCCAACGCAGCGAAAGCAACAGACCGGGGACAAGGGCTCCGATACTCGCGCCGCGGTTAGGAGTCGACGCCGGCCTCGGCAAGGGATGCTGCCGCCGCTCGGGCCGCTTTGACGGCCCTCTTGGCTTTGAGCTTTCGGTTCTTCCCCTTCTTTTTCCCTTTGCGGACAAGGCCCTGTTCCATCCTGTCCTTCTTTTCGAGTTTCGCACCGCGGCGACGCAACTCTCTCGGAGCGTGGCTCCACACCACGGTCGCCTTTCCAGCATCAACGACCCCGGCAAATTCGAGAAGGCATGCGCCCCCCTTCTTGAACGTCATCCGCGAGTCGGGTTCCCCGGTGGTCAGCCAGGTGGCCAATTGTCCCAGGTCCGGCTCGTGACCGACCAGGGCGGTCGTCGAATCGGCCCGTCGCGCGCGCAACCACGCCGCCAACTCGGTGAGCGTCCCTCCGGGAGCCAAGGCATCAAGAATTTGCACTTCCAGGTCCTGGTAGGCGGCGCTGACGATTCCAGCGGTTTCCAGGGCCCGAACCAGCGCGCTCGAGGCCAGGGTGGAAAGCTCGGGCACGAGGGACCGAAGCCCGATGGCGGCCTGGCGCATTCTGCGCTTGCCGCGCTTGGTCAGGGGGCGCTTGTCATCGGGCTGGCCCGTCTGGGCGAAGTCTTCGCGCTCTTCGGCAATGGCGTGGCGGATCAGGAGGAGTCGCATGCGAACATCGTAGTGCTCGGAACCCCATTCCGCCAGGGGGCGGTGACGCGGGGCTAGCCGACGATCTCGAACCGCCGGCACGGGGGCAGAAACCGCCGAACCGCACCTGGAGGGTGCGGTCGGTTACCACACGAGCGAGGCAGGAGGACTTCGAGGGCTCGAATGAGGCTCGGGCCGGCCTGTGGGTGCTCCGTTCCGAGTACCGTGTGGCGGTCGAGCAGCGCCGCACGGGCCTACACTAGTGAATACGGGGTCTCCCGCGGATAACCGTCGCCACCCCAACGACGAATAGCCCGGTCGCCATAAGGAGAATGGTCGACGGTTCCGGGGTGATCACGATGGAATCGACGCCACCGGCCACCGCCCAGTTCTCGCCAACGTGTCGATTGATCTCTCCCAGCGCGGTCTGATCCAGCGGGACATCGACGAATTGGCCATCATCAGCCGCGGAGATCAACGCGGACCCAAGCCGAGGCCCGGCAATCATCGCGGCAAAAATGTCGCTGCGCCCGAATTCACGCGTCATCATGCTGCCGTAGTACTGATCATCCAGTGCGCTGACGAAGAAGCGTTCGAAGGGGTTTGGGCTCGCATACCCCGAACACACCGGGCCGGTATAGCACAGCGCCCCGACCACTTGTGGGTTCAGAATACGGAGCGAGGCATGGTGGACCGGACGGTTCAGCGGCGCAAGATTGAATGAGAAAAAATTCCGGTACTCTCGGCCGAGATACCACCCGGCGATGTAGTTGTCGTTATAAGGAAGATGAAACCCTGTGTCATCAAACCAACCCCGTGCGAGGGAGAGAAAGACTCCCTCATCGGTTACCAACCGGACCGCGTCGAACCCATTGCCATCACCCGAATTGGAGTAGCCGAATACAAACCGATCCTGGGCCTGAGCGGCCTGGCTGGCGAGCGCGCCGGCAACAACAACGGTGAGCATCCCTGCTCCAAGTTTGCGCATCCCTGCTCCGAAACATGGGGTGGACCGAGAGACCTCGCACCAGTATAAGGTGCAAGCTCGGTGCCGTGTCCAGGGTGCAGGTTCCTGCAGTGGATGAGCGGGCTAAACGCTTGTCAACGTTGAACGTGCAGGCTGATGCAGATCGAATGGTTCCAGAGTCTCGACGCGTTTCGCGAGTGATCGATCGCTCGCGAATCTCACAGAGAGCGCGGTAGATTCAAACCATGGGACTCACCGACCTTTTCGACGCATCGCTCCTCGGCCGCGCGAACCAAGCTGGTCTCGAGTGCTTGGACAACGCGGGCAATCACACCGCTCTCACATTCGGTGCGGTGGAAGTCAGGAGCAATCGCCTAGCCCACCTTTTGATTCGAAGAGGTCTCACTGCGGGAGACCGCCTAGCGGTTTATCTCCCCAATCGACCTGAATTTATCGACCTCTTTCTGGCCTGCGTCAAAACCGGTGTCATTCTCGTCCCCATGAACGTGTTGTACCGCGAGCGTGAGATTCGGCATATCCTAGGCGATGCGGAGCCGAAAGCCGTGGTGACCTCCGCATTGCTGGCCCCGGAGCTTCCTTCCGGCACAGACGTTTGGGTGGTCGAGGCCATTCGGCGTGAACTGGATGGGGAGCCAGACAGCCGTCCCGTTGGTCCGGTCGCGGGCGACGCGCCGGCGGCGATCTGCTATACCTCCGGCACCACGGGGACGTCGAAAGGCGCCGTCCTAACGCACGACAATTTCCTCGCTAACGGCACGGGCCTCGTGACCTGTTGGCAGATCACCAGTGAAGACCGGTACCTTGCCGTCCTGCCGCTGTTCCACGTCCATGGTTTGGGTAATGGCATTCATTGCTGGCTGGCGAGCGGATGCCATATGCGGCTGCTCGAGCGATTCGACCATTCAACGGCCGCGGCACAGTTCGAGGACTACCGGCCTACGCTCTTCTTCGGCGTCCCCACCATCTATGTGCGGCTGCTCGATACCGAGCCGACGCGGGCGCAACAAATCGGTCGGCGTATGCGGCTCTTCGTGTCCGGCTCCGCGCCACTGCCGGCACAGGTATTGGCGGACTTCGCCGGCCTGTTCGGCCATCGCATACTCGAACGGTATGGGATGACGGAGACCCTTATGAACATCAGTAACCCCTATCACGGGGAGCGACGAGCGGGGACGGTCGGCCTCCCGCTTCCGGGGATCTCGGCGCGCATCGTGGATGAGACGGGTAGTCTGGTGGCGACGGGCGAGACCGGAGAGCTCCACATTCGGGGCCCCAATGTCTTTACCGGATATTGGAAGCGCGCCGAGGCAACGAACCTGGCCTTCGTCGATGGGTTTTTTCGAACGGGTGATCTCGCCGAATGCACGCCCGACGGATATTACACACTCAAAGGGAGGCGGAGCGACTTGATTATCTCCGGCGGATTCAACATCTACCCGCGCGAACTCGAAGAACTCCTTCTCGATCAGCCCGGGGTCCGCGAAGCGGCCGTCGTAGGCGTGCACGATCCGGTGCGCGGTGAGGTGCCGGTCGCCTACCTGGTGATGGACGAAGAATTGGACGTGAGGATCCTTCGCGCAGTCCTCAAGAAGGAACTGGCATCATTCAAAATGCCGCGCGGCTTCATCCGAGTTGATTCCCTACCCCGCACCGCCCTCGGCAAAGTACAAAAACACCTACTTCCGCCGTGGGCGCCTTAGCGGAGCTCCGGTAAGAGGTGGGCGCAGATTGCTTCGTCGGCCCTTCGGGCCGCTTCACCAGGAAAGAACGCGTCCCCGTGCCCTGTGCCGGGCTTCTCTAGTGCACCGCAGTCCAATCCCCCGGGCGCTCCGCCGGTTGAATGTGCCACCCGGGCGAGAGGTTCAGGACCCACCCTTTTCCCGTTACGGTTCTCGCCGAGCTGTCAGCCGGGAGTGGAACTCGGAGCGTATGGTAGTCTTCACTTACCAGAGCGCCGCCCGACTCGAGCTGTAGGCTCCCCCATTCGGCAGAAAAGCTTCCGGTGGGATAGATGGTCCCCAGCTCGCCAAACGCGATCAACTCGTTGGGGTTGAAACTTCGCCCAAGCCCCTGTTGCCGTAGGACGAGCGTCGGACCCTCCACGAGTCTAGCGCGATAGTCCGACAAGCGCCGTTGTTGAGCCGCATCTCGCGCGTCTTCCTCCGCAGCAAGCGCCTTTCCATCATATCGCATGGCCGCGAGTTCGGCGTCGTTCCGATTGACCTTGGCTGAGAGCAGGCGTTGGGTGAGTTGCCCGCCGAACCCCTTGGTGCTCACCCGGCGCCGCCAGGAGGGTTCATACTGGTCAAGGAGAAGCCCAAGCGGAACCCCGGTGCCATATCCGAGCGAGCGAACGAACGTGGGGCGGAGCTCGAAACGGCGCACCCGATCCGCCACCCGGGCGTCCGCTAGGTGAAGTGACGCGAGGGCAACCTTGAAGCCGGTGTACTCGGCAAGTCCTTCCTGAATTCGAGGGCGTCCTCGAGAGAATCCGCGCCGGGAAAGAGTTGACGACGATACGATCGAAAGATCATCGCGTCTTTCGCGGCGCGATCGCGCGACCGCCCGCGGGATTCGAGCGCCCGAGCCAGAGCGCGAAGTTCCAACCGAAGCCACTCGCGCCCTTGCCGAGTGTCGAGGTGCTGATTCATGCGGTCGGGCCGGCTGAGGCCGAGAGCATCCTGGACCCGGTGGTAGGCCTCGTGCACGAGAAGGGCGCGTCGCTCCAACGAATCGTTGCCGAGCGGCAACACGACCATCGACCAGCTTCGACCGTCCCAGTCCACCGAGGTGTTCGCGATTCCGAGTTGTCCGGGAACCGAACCGACGAAAAAGCCGTCGCGAGGAACCACGGTGGTCTGCGAGGGACGCTCGCTGAAGAATTCGATGCGACTCTGGCGATCGACGAGGATCTCCGGGCCGCAGAGGCTCTGGCCCCAAAGCCTGCCGCCATCTTGGCGACAGAGCATTTGAAATTCCTGGAGTGCCGCAAGCGCCGCGGTGGTATCCACCGGGGTTTGTGCGATGAGCGGTTGGGTCAGCGAACCAACTAAGGCAAGCCACAGCCAGCGCCCCTTTGTGTAAGATCGCAAATGCATGGATCTACTCCTTTCGGGCCGAGGTTGGCCTATTTCTTGTCCTCGAGGCCGGCGGGCGCGAGCTTGGCGAGTGCAACGGCGAGACGCGAAGGAGCGCGGCCGGCCGCCTCGGCCATTTCCTTTCGCATCACCGCCCCGCGCACCAGATGAGCTCCGATGAACCGAATCGGTTCCGACGGAAAACCGGTCGTCGGTCGGCCCACCAGCGGATGTTGGCTCCATTCGTCTACGAGGCCGAGGGCCAGGCTCGCCAGGATCCGCCCGCCGATCACACTCGGACCAACCCCGTTGCCACTCCAACCCACGCCATAGACGATATGCTCACGACCACCGAGATAGCCGAGCAGTGGCAAACTGTCCACGGTACGATCGATGGGACCCGACCAATCGTGCGTGATCGGCACGTCGCGAAGCTTTGGGTAGTAGCGGTGAAAATCAGCTGTCACTAAGGCCGCACGGCCGGGGTGACGATCGAAGCGAGGGCCGATCCTGCCTCCGTAGCCGATGGTCCAGCCACCTTTTCCGAACATCACTCGCCCTTCGCGAGAGACCCGATAGTAGTCGACCATGGTTTGAGAATCGGTGATGGAAAGGTTGGGGTTCCAACCGATTTCCTCCAAACGATCCGCGATCGGAGCGGTGACGATGATGTCACTGGAGATAACAGCTAGGCCCCGACTGAGCTCGGGGACACCGGCAGCCCAGGCATTCATTGCCAGCACCAACCGGTCCGCCACAACGCTCCCTTCGGCCGTCTTCACCTGGACCGGGCGGCTGCGCGAAAACCGGACGACGCGAGTGTTCTCGAACAGCCGGACCCCAAGTCCCAACGCCACTCGGCGAAGACCGCGCACCAGGCGAGCCGGCTGAACGATCGCAGCCGAGGCTTCGAAGACCCCCGCGCGATGGACGCTCGATCCGGCCCGGCGTGCCACCTCGTCTGACGCCCACCGGTCGAAGACCTGAATGCCCATCTGGTCGCACACATCGAGCACACTCTTCCATGCGTCCAACTGTGCATCGGTCGTGGCAGTCCAGAGCCAACCGCCACGCCGAAAATCGGCATCGATTCCATGTCGCTCGGTGAAAGACCGAATTTCGTCGATGGCGGCTTCCGAATTTCGTGCAATCGCTACCGCTTCGCGAGGGCCGTACAGCCGAGCCAGGGAAACGAGCTTTGGCCACCACGAGAGCACAAAGCCGCCGTTTCGCCCCGATGCCCCACCCCCAGCAATGTCCTGTTCCAAGACGATGACGTCACAGGAAGGGTCCTGCTCCTTGATGCGAATTGCCGTCCACAGCCCGACGTACCCGCCACCAACGATGACAACATCGGCCCGCGAGGCGCCGCGTAGGGGTGGCGCATCGGAAGCGTCACCGGCGATTTGTTGTAGCCAGAAAGACCGATGGCGACCTGAGGGAGATGCGGGGGCGAATTCGGAAGCCACGTCAGAGAATCCGTTGTTTCATAGTCGGCAAAAGCCACT
>JANYKV010000093.1 GCA_025358055.1 Gemmatimonadota bacterium | reverse complement strand
CCTGGGTCACCGATCTCGAAGGTGTCGTAGTGATAGTGAGTGAGCGGAGCGACCAGGTCGTCGAGCTGCACTTCGAGCCCGCCGGAAGAGGAGTTCCGAATCACGAGCCGTCCATAGCCCGGATGCTCGTATGTCCCCGTGTATGCCGCCAGATCGTGACTTGGCTTGGTATTGGGCACCTTCGCCGCGACGAAGGCCTTCTGGACCGAGTCCGTCACTCGCTTGCCTTCCGCATCGAGGGCTCTCTGCTTCCCGATCAAGTCGAGGGGCGTGAGGCCGAGGAGGCGATCGTACACGGCTTCGGCGACCATGGTGGGAACGGGGTTTGGACCGCCGAGGTCGGTGAGCACCATCACTCCGACCTTGTCATCGGGCAGCCACGACATCTGTGAGATGAACCCGTCGATCCCGCCGCCGTGGACGACCGCGAGGTGCCCTCGGTATGAGGCAACCACCAGGCCGAGTCCATAGGTCAAGAGGTCAAACCCGGGCCAGCCACCACCACCGGTAACCACCATCTGCGGTGACTGGGCCTGATCCTCGAAGGCCTTGGACACATGTGGCGTCCCGGCATTGGCGCCGTGGCTCATGCGGAACTCGATGTACTTGGCCATGTCCTCCACGCTCGAGTAAATCGAACCGGCGGGCCCCACGTGGTCGATCACCCGCACGGGAACCTTCACGGTGGCCCCGTTCCGGTATTGATAGGGCCATGCGTGGTCTTCGGACTCCACGAACCCCGGATACCCGGGCAGCGAATGGGACATGCCGAGCGGCGAAAAAATCTGCTCTTTGATGAGATCGTCCCAGGATCGGTTCCAGAGTTTTTCAACCAGGTAACCCGCGGTCATAAACATGAGGTTCTGATACTGCCACTTGCTGCGGAACGACACGCTGGGCTCGAGATACCGAAGCCGCTCGTAAAGTTCCTGGCGGGTAAACTTCCGGCCGTACCAGAGCTCATCGTGACGCGGCAGACCGGATCGATGGCTGACCAGATCGCGCGGCGTCATGTTCTTGGTAGCGTAGTCGTCGTAGAGCTGAAAATCCGGCAGGTAGGTTTTGACGGGGGTGTCCCAGCTCAATTTCTTCTGATCGACCAGCATTCCCATGAGCGTCACGGTAAACGACTTGCTGTTCGAGCCGATTGCCATCAGGGTTTGGGGCGTAACCGGCAGGTGCTTTTCGACATCTCGGTAGCCGTAGCCTTTGAGATAGAGCACCTGGCCGTCTTTAACGACACCCAGGGCAAGTCCCGGCACATGCCACTCAGTCATCATCTGAGTGATGACGGGGTCGATGGCCTTGGCGAAGTCGCCGGCGTTGGCGGGTTTCGCCTGGGCTCCGAGTGAGGTAGCGGCAACGGCAACGAGGGGGAAGAACAGGCGGAAATAGGAGCGCATCCCGGGCCTCGGGGAGAATGGTTTGGATCCAATACTGGATGCCGGAAATCTATCGTGGGCGGCGCCCGGCGATAGAGGGAACAGATTCCTCGCGACGCTCGGGGTGACAGCGGAACAACTCCGGGATGTTATTCCGAGGACGAAGCGATCGAGGAATCTCGAGCCGTGCGGTGAAACATCAAGCTTTTCGACCCGGGCCGTACAGCACCTTGCCCGGACGCGCCCCCGTGTGCTTTCCCTGATCCACCACGACTTGGCCGTTCACGATCACATAGGGGATGCCGGCGGGGAATAGCATGGGGGATTCATACGTGGACAAATCTTTGATCCGCTCGTAGTCGAAGATGGTAACGTCAGCCCAGAATCCTTCCCGGATCGCGCCCCGTCCCGCCAGGCGCATTCGGGTGGCGGGCCACGAGGTCATCTTTCGGATCCCGTCCTCCAAGGTCAGGACGTGTTCGTCTCTCACGTACTTCGCGATGATTCGCGGGAAGGTCCCGTAACTCCTCGGGTGCGGAAGCCCATCGCTCTTGCCGGCCACGAGGGCCGCGCCGGCGTCGCTCCCGATGCTGGTCCACGGAAACCGCAGGGCCGTGGCGATGTCCGGCTCGCTCATCATATGGTAGACGGCGACCGCCCGACCCCTGGCCTGGAGCGCGATGTCCCATGCCGCGTCGGCCGGGTCCTTCCCCTGCTCTTTCGCGATCGCCGCGATCGACTTGCCCTCGTACTTCGCGTTGTCCGGATTCTCCGCGTTCGCCAGCACCACGTTCTGCCACCCGCCGGAAGCTTCGATGATGTTCCACCACCCGACCGACCCAGTTGCAGTTTCCTTTTTGAGACGAGCCCGCACCGTCGGGTTGGTGAGACGGGCTCTCAGCGAGTCGACACCGCCGTCGAACGCCCAGGAAGGAATGGTCGCATCCAGCCCGGTTCCTCCCGCCGTATACGGATAGAGATCGGCTGCAACATCCACACCCCGGGCCCGCGCCGCCTCGACCAGACGGCCTACCTCAGGCATGAGCTTCCCCCAACCCGGCTGCCAGGCGGACTTGAGGTGAAACACTTCCACCGGCGTCCCACCCTCTTCACCGATGCGGATCGCCTCAGCAACCGCCGTCAGGAGCTCTTTCCCTTCGCCCCGAATGTGGCTGGCGTAGATCCCTCCGTACTTCGACGCGACCTTCGCCAACGCGATGAGTTCCTCGGTCGTGTGGAAACTGCTCGGTGGATAGATCAATGCGGTCGTGATGCCGAGGGCGCCGGCCCGCATACCGGTGTCGACAAGGGCCCGCATCCGATCGAGCTCCTCGGCGGTAGGGGCTCGGGAGGCCATGCCTAGCACCACTTCGCGGGCCTGGGTCGCGCCAAAGTAGCTGCCGAAGTTGATCGAGATCCCGGTCCGCTCGAGCCCGGCGAAGTATTGGGCGACTTGACCAGCTGCCACCGGAGTCCCCCCTTCTCCTGCGATGGCGGTCGTGACCCCCATCATGACTTTATTCTCAGCGAGGCCGTTTTGCGGCAGAACCTCTCCCGACTGATCCATCATGTCGATCCAGCCCGGGGAGACGTAGAGGCCGTTTGCGTCGATTTCTCGAGTTCCGTGTTCCGGTACAAACCCGACCCGAGCGATGCGTCCATCCTTGATCGCCACATCGGCCCGGATCCACGGATTGCCCATCCCGTCGAGGACACGACCGTTCCGGATGACGAGATCGAATGGGGCACCGCCGGCCTGGGCACTCAATCGGTCGGTTAGGCCCAACACGAGGACGAATGCGGCGAGAATGAATCGGGACATATGGGGTGCCTGTGCTGGAACGTTGGAATGAGGATCGCGGGAGCGCAAGCTAGCGTCAACCACGTCGAGTCACCAGCGTCCCCGGGTGAGTTGTCATTCCGTGCAAGTGTTGCGCTTTCGAGAGTTTTCGAATACTACCTGTGAGATACTACCCGTGAGCCACGCACCTATAGGGAGATCCGATTCGTGGGAAAGAGCACGGAAGGCGCCACCTCGAGGCTTGCGGCTGCGGTCGTGCGTCCCCCGGGCCTCGAATCGGCCGTCCGCGAGCGGGCGCGACTGCTCTTGTGCGACTACCTGGGCGTTGCCGCGTCGGGCGCCGGGGCGGCGTCGAGCGCCTCCGCGCGAAGGATCGATGGCATCCGACCCGGTTCCGCACTAGTGGAGGGCACCAGCGCACGATTTGATGCAGCCGACGCGATTCTCCTCAATGGATTGGCGGCCCATGCATTGGAGCTCGATGACACCCACGAACCTGGAAGTCTGCATCCGGGGGTCGTGATCTGGCCGGTGGTGCTTGGCCTCGCGGACGAGATGGGCGCTTCGGCCGACGCCGTGCTCGACGCCGCGGCGATCGGATACGACGTCATGTGCACGCTCGGCGAAATGCTCGGTGGGGCTGCCGCGTACAATCGAGGCTTCCATCCCACCGGCGTGGTCGGCACCTTTGGCGCCGCCGCCGCCGCAGGCAGGCTGGTCGGTTTGACTCACGAGCAGGCTCGGTGCGCGCTCGGCATTGCCGGCACCACTGCCTCAGGGAGCCTCGAGTATCTGTCCGACGGTGCGTGGACCAAGCGCCTGAATCCGGCGGTCGCCGGGGTGAACGGACTCCGCGCGGCGCGCCTCGCTCGCACCGGGTTCTCAGGACCGGCTACCGCGGTCGAGGGTGCTCACGGCTTTCTGCGTGGGTATGGCGACGCGGATTCCCCCGGGCGCGCCGATCTGCCTCTGGTCGCGGGCTCCGGCATTCTCAGCACCAGTGTGAAGTTCTATGCCTGCTGCCGTTACCTCCACGGAATCATCGACCTGCTGACCGACCTGTCCGACCAACACGACCTCCGCACAGCGGATGTGGAGAGCATCGGCTGCGGCGTGCTATCGGGCGGAGGAACGCTCGTCGCGGAGCCGATCGAGGCCAAGCGATCGATCCGGTCCGAGGTGGACGCCCAGTTTAGCGCGCCATTCGTGGCCGCGGTGGCGGTCGCCCGTCGCAAGGTGCAGCTGACGGATTTTCGCCGGGGCCCCATCGTTGCACGCGAGCTTCAGGACCTGCTCGATCGGGTCGAGTGCTTCACGTCCCCACGGCTCGATGCGGCGTATCCCAAGCGATGGGGCGCCGAAGTGTGGGTGCGCCTGCGGGGAGGGGCGACCGTTTCGGCCGAGGAGTCGAGCTTCCGTGGAAGCCCGGACGCGCCTCCCTCCTGGGAGAACATCGCGGCGAAGCTCCGGCCATTGGTGGGCAGCGCGGCGGACGAGCTCGTGGCGCAATGCCAGCAATTCGGCGGAACGGGGCCGGCTTCGGCGGTGCTTCCGGTTCGACGCGAGCTCCGCGACGCCACGTCCTGACTGGGGCGTTTACCTCTTCTCGAAGAGGAACTTCATGGCGTCGAAGTCGATCGTCCACGAGGCGTATTGCTTCAGGAACCCGTGAGACAGCAGCCCATCCGCAATGTAACCCAGCGACCAGTAGCTCTCCGGCGGGCGCGAGCCGTACTCACCCTGAAGGTCCGTCTGCTTTAGTGGGCCGAGCGTCAAGGACTTCACCGGGAAAAACCCTTGCGCCCATTTGCCGCCGCCACCGCCCTCACCGTTCTCCGCCATTTTCGTCTCCGGCACCGCGATTCCGGCGTACTGGAGCGTTTGAATCGGGGCCGTAAACGCCGCATCTGAGGCGAGCCCCGAGTCGATGAAAAACGTGAGGCTGTCCTTCCCGTTCAGGCTGCCTCGGGCGTGCATCAGGTGGGTTGCGTCGAGAATGAACGGCACTTCGGCGGCAAATTTTCCTTCGAGCGTCCGGCGGACGGCCCGCGCATTCTCCGGACTCCGCTCCCGAAAAATCATTTTCCGATTCTTATAGTCGAGGGTTCCGAGAAACTGCCGCATGAACGCAGTACCGACGGATCCACCCAGCGGGTGCTTTGGATCCATCGTCCAACGTTTCGTGGGCAGGATCATGACCGGAACGTTTCGAATCGTCACGTCCCCCAGCTTCACCCGGTCGACCTTGCCGAAACCGACTTTTGCCTGGAGGCCGCCGCCAAATGAGCCCATGGCGCTCGAGACTGCTGTGACGCCGAGCCTTTTGGCCACCTCGTCATCCAAAAGAAGCGTATCGCCACCGGTATCGAAAAACACGTCGATCGACATTCCATTCACTTCGATCGAGAATTGGGGCAACGGATCGAGCGCGTACAGCGGGACTTCGGACACGTGACGCTCGTTCGCCCACGTGAGTTGGTAGGGCGGCTGATCAAAGGATTTGGCCAACGTCACGTTGGGCAACACCACCCCCGCGGGAAAGTCCAGCGCGCCGATTTGGCTGAAGCGATCCCGCTGATAGTAGGCGAACATCTTGCCGACCTTCGCCATGATCTGCTTCATCGGACTCCCGACCGGCGACTGGATCAGCCGGTCGTAGAGTCGTTCGGACGCGTCGTAGTTTCCGGTGAGGAATTGGAGCTTGGCGGCAAGCTCGACAGCAGAGTCCGGGGCGCTGGCCGACTCGGTGAGCCGGGTCAGCATGTCTCGTGCGCGCCAAAACTCACCGGCCTGGTATAGCAGCTTGGCGTAGGCGAACTGCGCCCCCGCGTCTTCCGGGCTTCGCTGGGAGGTCGCGCTCGCCGTGGCGATATCCCGGAGGAGGTCCGCGCGGGTGCGTTCGGCCCTCTGGCCGGTGGTGGATTGAGCCGCCGTGATCGTTGGGAGGACGAGAGCCAAGATCAGCCCGACAAAAGTGATATGCTGTTTCATGACATTCTCCTGAGGACTAGATTCCGTGGGCGATCCGATTCCTCACCTCACCCCCGGCCCCTCGCCACTTAGTGGGGAGGGGGGGGTCATCCAGAGTCTGAGATTCCTCGGTCGCTGCGCTCTCTCGGAATGACAGGTTTATCCGTGTCATCCCGAGCCGAGCGAAAAGCCCCTCGCGGCTGAAGCCGTGAGTTGACGAGCATCTGCAAGAGCCTGCCTATCCGAGAATCTCGCGGTAGATTCGTAGGAAATTCCCGCCCAAGATCTTCGCGGTGTCGCTCGCGGAGAACCCGCGTTCGATCAGGCGCCGCCGGATGACGTGAAATTTCTCCGGCACGTCGATCTCTTCGATGAACGGGGGCCATCGCACGTCCGCGCCGGCCTTGTACTTGAACTGGCCGTGAAAATCCCAGAATGCTTTCTCGGTGGGGAACGATTGACGCCACCCGCCGACACTCGAGTCGCTGCCGATCCCGACGTGGTCAACCCCGACCAGCTTCACCACATGCTCGATATGCGCGACATAGTCGTCCAGGGTGGCCCGGGGCTTGTGGCTGACGAAGAAGTTGACTGTCGTGATCCCCATCATCCCACCCTTCGCCACCAGCTTCTTGATTTGTTCGTCGGTTTTGCACCGCATGTTATTGTTCAAGGCCCGGCAATTGGAGTGAGTAACAATGACCGGCTTCTTCGAGACCTCGATGGCGTCGAGCGTCGTTTGCACGCCGCAGTGAGAGAGATCGACGATCATCCCGAGGTCGTTCATCCGGTGGACGACCTCGATTCCGAAGTCACTCAGGCCGCTGTCTCCGCGTTCGGTACAGCCGGCGCCCAATGCGTTCTGCTCATTGTAGGTCAGCTGGATTTGGCGAACGCCGAGGTTGTAAAAGAAGTCGACGTTCCGGATATCGCGACTCAGGTGGGTGGCATTCTGGAAGTTGAGCATCACAGCGAACTTCCCCTCCCGCTTCGCCCGGAGGATATCGTCTGCTCGGGATACATGGACGAGTTTGTCCCGATACTTCGCAAAGTGGCCGTGCCACACGGCGAGGTCGCGCACCGCGGCCTCGTGCGTGAAGGTCGGAGTGCCCGCCGGGCCGAGCGTAATGCTGAGCATCGCAAGGCCCGACTTCGCGATCTCGGCGAACCCTTCGTCGCCCACCTCGCAGGCGCTCAACGCGTCAATCCAAATTTCACCCGGGTCTTGGTCTGGTTGGCCGAGGGCGGAGCTGGCGGCTTCGACGTCATACCGGGGCCCAAGGCCGGCGGCGAGCGCGGCCGCACCGGCCCCATTGAGAAACGTTCTACGAGAGACGCCGATGCTGCCCTCCTTTTCGCGCCAGAGTGGTTTTCGGGAAGGCGGCGAAGACCAGTCGATACGGGGCCGACCTCGCCGACCGGTGTCGACGCTGGAAGCTCGCGATCCACGCGGGGAACTCGTCGGCTAGGGATTGGAACCCTCCCGTCGAGAGTCGCAGGGTTCGGCTCTCGAGAACCAACCCCTTCCCGCGCTTCGACGGCTCGACGCGGCCGGACTTAATCCCGTCGACCACCTCGTCGAGCGCTCCGCCCAGCACGGACCGCACGAGGGGAAGCACCCGCTCCCCGCCGCTCGGGTCGCGCGGGCTCAAGGCCAGAAGGTTGCCGGCGAGCGTGTATTGCCGCGCAACCGCCCGGAAGACCCGCTCCTCGACTCCCCGGCGGCGTACTTGGCGAGCGACGTGGACGAGGCCGGCTTCAAGTAGCAGGTCAACGTGGTGGTAGAGGCGGGTCGGAGGCACGTTCAAGGCCTGGGCCAGGCCTGTGATCGGCAATTCCGCGCCGATCAGCTCCTCGAGAATCTTGAAGCGCAGGGGATCGGCGAAGGCCTTCAGTTGACCCAGGCTGGTGAGGACAGTTTTGGCTTTCACGACCTCAGCTCGGCTGGTGATGGTTCAAATATACCACAGCATTCAGGTAGATGTGAATGAGGGGAACGACCGCAAATACCAGACGGCAAGAACAAGACGGCAAGGGAAAGACGGCGACATGGGGTGAGAGGGCGGGCAACACCGCGGGTGGGAGAGGCGCCGCCGCCTAACGTAGTGAGTTGCGGCCGCCGGTCGTCTGCCTCAGAGGAGCCAGGACGAAAGGTCCCTCCCAATCAGCCCCTCCAGCCGGTGAATGTCCTCACGATATCCCTCCACTAGGCGAGCACGGGTCTCCGGTTTGACCGCTAGTCGGACCAGATTTGACGGCTGAAGCCAGGAGATCAGCCGGTGGCCCAACTGCTCCGGAACCAATGCCTTCACGGCCTCCTTCAACGGATGGCGCCGCGCAAGGAAACGCTGGAGCCCGGGGTTCCTGGCCCGCCCCGACAGGTTGTGGCGCGCGCTGACATCCGAGCGAAATCCGGGGTCGACGCCTAAGAATCGGAACATGTCCTCGAGCATCAAGGCAGGGTTACGCTCCAGTTCCTCATACAAATAGACGCGGATTTGGCGCGGATCGAAGCGTTGGAAATACCGACTGAGATCGCGGTGGTAGAAACCGCGGTCTCGATAGTACCAGAAGTAGTACCAACCTTCGGCAATCCGACGGGGTTCGTCTCGGAGCGCATCCTCGAAGTCGGCGCACGGTTCGTGGCCATCTCGGGTGAGATGCTGGAAATTCGAGTAGGCGCGTTCCGCGGGATCGCGGAGAATCGCGATGAGCTTCGCGTCGGGCACGTAGCGCGCCAAGGCTTCGGGCGCGGCCTCGTGGCTCAGGTAGAGCGTCGATGCCTCACCGATCGCGAGCTCGTCGCGCACCCCTTCGAACAGCCGTTGATACTCGCTCAAGATGGTGGTGGTCTCCGCACGGATCCGCGCGTCACCGGGTCCTCTGAAATCGAGGGGATGTCCCTCGAGCGCAAAGAACTTGGGCTCCTTCACGGCGGTCATGAAGATTTGGGGATGCTGAACGAGGTAATGATAGAGCGACGTCGTCCCGGCCCGGCCGGTGCCGATCACCACGAAGTTGGGAAACCCGCGGCCGGCGTGGCCGCCTAAGGCTCGAGCCACCTGAGGTCCTGGGGATGGATTCTCTTTCGCTGTCGCCTCGAGAAATGCTGCGGGTCGTCCACCGGCCCACCCAACGAAATCGGCCGCGCCGCTTCCGACCCGAACAACTCCACGTAGTCCCCGTAGAAACCGTCGCAGACCGATTTGAGGTCACAGCTCGAGCAGGCCGACACGTGCCGATAGCCGGTGTACTCCTGAGAGCGCATCCGCGCCTCCTCCCGGTATCTCGCCTCGCGTGACGCACTGGTCTCGCGCGCCGCCCACGCCCGCTCGAGCCGCTGCTTGACCGAGTGAAGCCCGGCGGCGACCTGGGGAAGCCGCGCCGCGAGCCGCCGAAGGGGAACTCGAAGCGGGCCGAGTCGCAGCCGGGGCCCGAGCCCAAACGGCGGCGTGAGCGCGGCGTCGCGTGTACGCTGGGCCGGGAGGTCGGTCCAGGACCAGCTCGCGAAGTCGTTCTCGTGAAGATCATAGGGAATCTGCTGGAAGTCGTACACCGAGCCCCGATGTCGCTCCGCGACCACGCAGAAGGGCAGGTAGCGAACGTTGGCCTCCACGCCGGAGGCGGCGAGCAGGTCGAGTGCCTCGTCGAGAGGTTCGGCCACCTCGCCGTACCGGGGCACGTTCACCGCGCTGCGCTTTCCGGTTGCCTGATCGTTGAATGGATTGAACCCCAGGAAGTTCACGACCTCCGCCCCGGTGCGGACCGCCAGCCGCGCGATGTCTAGGAGTTGGGGTAGCGCTGGCTTCGACAAGACCGTATTGAACCGGAACGGTATGCCCTCCTCCTGGAGGTTCCGGAGACCCTTCATCTGACGGACATGCGCTCCTTCTCGCCCCACTAGGCGGTCATACACTTCACCCAGGCCCTGGACACTGACGAGGAAGTCGCGGAGGCCGGCCCGCTTATAGCGAGACACGACTTCGCGGTTGGCGAGGGCCTGCGCGTTGGTGATGAGCGTTGGCGAAAGACCGATCTCCGCACAGTACGTGACGAGGTGATAAATCGACGGCCAAAGCGTCGGTTCACCACCCTGGATGTCGATCGAGTTGTTCCCGTAGTACTCGACGAGTGAGCGGCAGATCTCCTTCGCCTTTTCGAGGCCCATGAAGTGGTGCTCGGGATGGGTCTCGTCTTCAATGCGATCGAGGAAGTAGCAGAACTGACAACGGAGGTTGCAGGTCTGCCCAAGCCACAGGATACCTCGGCGGGTGATCTTTCGGGCGTCGCTCCCAACGTAGACCGGCTTGGGGGCGGGAGCGTTCGTTCCCGCGAGCCCCAGCGCCTGATCGAGGACCGAGGCGACATTCGTCGTCATCGGGCGCTCACCTCAGCTGCAGCATCCCAGGTTTCGGGGGCATTCTGGAGCCGCACGCGACGGAGGAGACGGCGAGCACCGATTTCCATCGTCCACCTCGGGGATGTGAGGAATGCCTCCGCCAGCCGCGGGAGCCCGAACAGAAGGTCCCCGCTCGCCAAGCCGACCCGGGCGAAAAACAATGATCGATAGGCCCGGACCAAGCGCTCCGATTTGCCGTGAGCTGGATTGTCTGCGAAGGACCGATCGAGAACCGCGCGTTCCTCTCGACACCACTGTCGGTATTGTGACACCAATCCTCCGGGTGTTGCGCGCCTAACCAGTGTGCGAGGCAAGTGAACGAAGCTCTCACCACCGGCGAGGATCCGGGCGTACCACTCGAGGTCGTGCACGATGACGAGGCTTTCGTCGAACCGGCCAATGCGATCCAACACTGCTCGGCGGCAGACGACTACTGACAGAGTGTGGATGAAGCTCTCGGCGAGCAGTCGAACAAGCGAGCTCTCGTACGTCAAGAGAGCCCGAGTGTCCGGGCGCGACGCTCGGCCGGCCGCGTCGATCTCGAGGTGATCGGCGTAGCAGAGAGCGGCATTCGGGTGCGCCTCGAGGTGCCCGACCTGGGCACTGAGATACGAAGGCTGCCAGGCATCGTCATCGTCGAGGAACGCGATCAACTCGCCGCGAGCCTGTTCGAGGCCCCGGTTACGCGCCCCGGCAGCGCCCGATCCTTCCGTCGCAAAGACCCGTATCTCGGGCCGTTGCGCGTGGAGCCACGCGGCCGTTCCGTCGGTCGAACCATCGTCCACGACCAGAACCTCGAAGTCGCGAAATCGCTGAGCTTCTATGCTCGCCACGGCCCGTTGCAGCGAGCCAAGCCGGTTCCGCGTCGGCACCACAATCGAAACGAGCGGCGTCACGGCAGTGGGCTCCTCCGGCTCCCGTTCGCTGCGACTCGTTCGCGACCGGCCCGACTTGCGGCCTCGGCGAGAAAGCCGGGGAGGTTGGTGACCTCCCACAACGCAAGCAAGCCGGCGAGGCCGGCGCCCCTCCAGGGCCCGCGTCGGATCACCTCGGGGGCCATCAGCACCGGAAGCCGAAGATGGAATCCGGCCGCCGCACGAATCCCGTCGTTGTTCCCGGTCGAATGGAAGCGAGCGGCACCGCGCCCGTAGGCGAAGAACTTCCGTATGAATCCGGCGAAATCCTGGTTGGCATCGTGGTCCACCATCGCCTCTGGCACTGGAGCGAGGGCGAATCCCGCGGCACGCCACCTCCGGCAGAGTTCCCGATCTTCGGCCGTCCGGAACGACTCATTGAACCCTCCGAGCTCTCGGAGTGCGGCTGCCGGGAACGCGCAATTGTTGCAGGGGAAGAACTGCTCTTCGCCAAAGGCGGCGCGATGGTGCCGAGCGACGAGGTCCAGCACAACCTGGGCGGCGTCGGCATACGGGTTCGACTCGAGACCATTAAACGTCGTTCCGCCCACCGCCCGAGGCGGCGAAGCCGAGGTGCCGGCCGCGAGAGCGCGGACCCAACCCGGCCGGGGCCGGCAATCATCGTCGGTAAAGGCCACGATCTCTCCCCGCGCCGCGGCCAAGCCTCGGTTCCGTGCGGATGCTGGCCCACCATGCGGCGCCTGGATCCAACGCAGCCGAAGGGGCTCAACGAAATCGTCAAGGAGCGCCCCTTGATCGACCGTGCCGCCGTCCAGGACGACAACCGTTTCCGCGTCGGGTGGGAACGAGCGCACGAGCGCGCTAAGACAAGCCTTCAGCGGGTCGCCCGCCTTCCGGGTCGGGATGATCACCGAGACCTGAATCACTCGGAGATCACCGCTGATCTCGCCTGCAGCCTCAGCTTGGGCGAAAACTCAGGTCCCAACAACCGATGCAGAACGCGGGACAGTGTCCAACGGAGGTAGTACAGCCCGAGCATCGGGATCGGGTGGCCGATGGGCACCTTCGTGATCACCTGCCTGGCGATGTCGGGCTTGGCGTGGGGTCCAACCAGCCGGTATTGAGCGGCAACGAATGGACCGGAGAAAAAGCGATATCGGAACGCAAGACTCTCCCGCCGCACGTCAACCCGGCTTGGCTTGCAGCCGATCCGGGCCGCGAGATCGTCGGAGAAGGACGTATAGTCGACCAGGTCGTTCAGGCGTTCGCGAACGACTCTGAAGTAGTGCCGGCGGAAGCCGATTAAATCGTCGGCCGACAGCCGCATGTCCGCCTCCGATGGCAACTTCACCTTCCCACTCTGCAGGAGCGCAAAGTAACGGGCTTGCAGCTCGGCGAGTGGCGGAATGGCGCCGTAGGCCGGCCGGGCAAAGCCGACGAAGCCGAGACTGGCACCGACGGACGGGTTGATCAAGTGGAGAAAGCGCGGGGTCCGGGCCACCGCCTCGTCGACGAACGGCACCCGCTGCTCGAAACCGGTACAGAAGATCACGATGTCGGGTTCGATAGCGCTGCCGTCCTCGAACACAACTCGACTACCCTCAAAGCGCGCGATCGCCCCGGCTCGGCGACACTGCCCCATCGCTATAGCCCGAACGAAGTCGTCCCGCTTCGTCCCGAACTGCTCGGCGACCGTTCCGCCGGACTCCTGAAGCAGCTGACGGATCAGCCGCCTCATCCGCAATCGGGTAATGGTTTCCGCGATCGCAGCTCGGCCGCCAAACCATTGTCGGGGATGAAAGAGCGGGAGCCATTCGTAGGCGATCGTGGAGAGGAACTGAACAAATTTGTCCAACAGCACGAATGGAAAGAACAGCGCAAGATAGGTGCGCTTCTTCCACCTGTCGGTCGGGTTCCGAGTCTGGAAGACCCAATGTGCGGAGCTGTTGTTGATCCGGGAAGTGAGATAGTCGTTGGGCCTGCCGTGGATCCACCGGGGTAGAACCGCCACGCCACGCCGCAGTGATAGAACTGTTTCCGCAGCGGAGCGGGACACCTCGGCCGCGACGTCGCCCCCCGACTCCCCTCCTCCAACCACGAGCACTCGTTTTGCCACCACCTGCTCGGGGCGCCGGTATTGCGAGCCGTGCAGCACCGTTCCCGTGAAGGTGTCCTGCCCCGGATAACGGGGGAGGTGTGGATGCTGGTGAAGCCCACAACAGATCGCGACCGCGTCAAAGCGACCTTCGGTCCTCCGGCCACTGCCGTCGACTGTACTAACATCCCATCCGCCATGGGGGTTTCGTCTCACCGATTCAACCGTCGAGTCGAACCGGAGGTGCCCCCCAAGGCCGAACGCCTCGGAATAGCGAGCGAGATACGCGGTGTACTCACGGATCAGCATGTGATCGAATTGGTCGGCGGGGGCCGGAAAGTCCGAGAAAGCGGTCAGCAGCCCCGAAGAGGTGAGCCGACAGGAGTCCCAGACGACGCCGTCTTGCTCACCGAAGCGGAAAACCCCGCCGAGCTCGGTAGCCCGTTCGAAGCAAGTCGGCTCATGGCCCTCGTCCAAGAGTTCCTTGACGGTGACCAATCCCGAAGATCCGGCGCCGACAACGGCCACTCGGATTGCCACTCCACCCTCCTGGTGTGGGGCGAGCAGAAACACACGGCGGTGTAAGTCTTGGTTTATCTAAGTATAGCCTGGCGCAAGAGTCGTTCCAGAGTGTCATTGTGAAACGGTAGGAAAGGGGGCGATGTGAGGCAACCGCAGTGGTTTGCAGATCGGCCGGCCGGTTGTCCCTCGAGAAGCCGATGTCGTCGATTCCGTAGGAGCGCGACCACGGATTCCGGGTGAGCCACAACGACCGGATCGAACGGGGCAGCCCGCACCAGTCTCCGTGCTGGTTCAGTCGACTGTGGAGGCGGGTGAGTCGGCGAACCGGGATAACGCGTCCGCGATCCGGCCCGCGATTAACTCGAGAGGGGCAGGTTTGGCAATAATCTGAGAGGCAGCCCAAGGCTCGTCACCGGTGGCGAGAGCATCGGGATGGCCTGACATACACAGCACCGGGAGTTCCGGGCGCTTGCTACGGATGGCACGAGCCAGCTCTCTCCCGCCCATGTTCGGCATCACGATATCCGTGAGCACGAGATCGATCTGCCAACCTAACTTCTCGAGAACGTCAAGCGCCGCTCTTCCGTCGGGCGCCTCCCACACCTGATGTCCGACCACTGACAAGTATCGGACCACCACGCGTCGGAGTGCCTCCTCATCGTCGACGATGAGGATCCGGCCGATCCCGTGTCGAATCGGGACGATCTCCAGAATCAGTCCAGGCTCCAACTGCCCGGTCGCCAGAGGCAGAAACAGGCTAACGGTTGTGCCCCGACCCGGCTGGGATGAAACCAGGACGTGGCCGCTCACTTCGTTCATGACGCTGCGCACGGTCGACAGACCAAGCCCAGTCCCAGTGCCCGAGGGTTTGGTGGTGAAGAATGGCTCGAACGCCCGCGCCAGCGTCGCGGAATCCATCCCGACGCCAGAATCGGTGACCATCGCACGGGCCCATCGGCCCGGGGGGATCATTTGCGAGTGCAAAGGATCACCCTCAGTAACGGCGATCGCCTCGACTGCGATGGTGAGTGTTCCCCCTTCGGCCATGGCGTCGCGGGCATTGATGGCGAGGTTGAGCAAGACCTGCTCCAGCTGCACCACGTCTAGCCGGACGGGGAGGGATTCGGCCGCGCCGGCTAACCGGATCTCAATCGATGCCGGGAGCACGGCCCGGAGGGTTTCCTGCATCTCGCGCACGACCTCGCCGAGGTCGACGGGGCCGACCGCGGGACTCGTGGGTTTCCCAAAGCCCAGCAATCGACGGGCGAGGGCGGCACCCCGGTGGGTAGCCCGCTCAATCGCCGTCAAGTCATCTGCAACCCCACTCGCCCCGATGGTCAGTTGAGCGACTTGCGTGTGGCTCAGGATCACGCCCAGGATATTGTTGAAATCATGGGCGACACTGCTAGCGAGACGACCCACGACCTCGAGCTGGTGGGCGTGCTGAAGCTGCGCTTCCAGCCGCACGCGTTCCGTGACATCTCTTACGTTTACGACGATTCCGGAGACCGCTGGGTCGGCGGTAAGATCGGTCGCCACCGCTTCCACCTCCCGAACTGACCCATCACCTCCTACCTGCCAACGCCCTGGGGTCCCAGTACAGGCGTTGGCGAGCCAGGCCCGGAGCCCCTGCGAGTCGTCTGGGTTCACGAACTCGTCTATTCGGTGTCCGGCAACAGTGCCAATTGGGGCGGAGACCATGCGCTCAAAAGCCGGGCTCGCATAGCGAATGAGACCATCGGCCGTGAGAAGCAAAATGCCGTCCGAGGACCGTTGGACGAGCTGACGGAATCGAGCGTCCAGCGAAGCGCGTTCGGTGGCCTCGGCGAGCAGTTCGCGCTGGGCCACCAGGAGCCGAGCGATCACCAGCATCAGGAGCAGGGCCCCGCCCGCAACGAGTCCATCGATCGGCTCGGACCGAGGACCCGCCTCCTGGATTTCAAGGAAAAGGAGTACGCCCACGACCGATATCGCCAGATAGGGCAGCAACGTGAGGCCTCGGTGCACCACGAGTTGGCCCCAGGGTGTATTGAGCGACGACCGACTCTTGGCGAGGAGCGCCGCCGAGATGACTAGGCCGGCGCCGGTCGCGAGAAGGAGATCGCCGATTGGCGGCCCCCACGAGCTATGCAGCAACCGAGCGTGCTCGTAGAGGAAGTCGGCGACGGAGGCAGCGAACAAGCCAACACTGAGACTGGTGAGGCCGGCCGTATGCTCGTGAGGTTTGGGGCTATGCAGGACGGCGGTCACGGCAAACATGACCGCCAGCTCACCAAGAAAGAGCGTGCCGATCTTCTTGACGAAAATCGGCAACGAGGATGGGGCATCTTGGAAGCGGAAGACGAAGTACCACGCGAGTACCGCGGTGGCCACGACGACGACGGTCCCTTCAATCGCCAGTCGCATCCTGGCCAAGCCCCCGATGGGAAGAACGACCAATCGGGACAGCCCAATCAGGACCAGCGGGTAGTATAGGTTATAAACGATGTCGGCTGACCAATCGAGCCATACGGATGGCCACCAACTCTTCGCGATCCAGAAGACAGCGCCCAGGCCGGAGACGAACCAGGCCATCCCAAGGAACCGCCAGCCCATGCTCGCTTTAGGGTCTACCGTTGATGCTCGCGCAGCACCGATACCCGTCGCCGCCGCACCGAAGTACAGTGGCAGGAACAAGAAATCATTGGCCACGCCGCGGGGAATCCCCCCCACCAGCATGCCAACAACCCAAGCCGCGTAGACCGCGACATAGATCCAGAGGATAGTCAGCGCCAGCCGGTGACGGGAATACATCAGATAGCAATCCGTGGGTCGAGGGGCCGAGTGACAAAAAGATCCGCAGAAGGTACTAAGAACCAAGGAGTTGGTAAGTCCTAGGGACGAGCATCCCGTCCCATCTCGTCCGCCCCCTTACCTCTTCTCGCCCGCCAGCTGCCCGACGCGCTTTCGCACCTCCTTCACCTTTGGCTGGAGATCCGGGTTGGCGTTCTTCCAGAGGTCCAGGAACTTGCTGTGGTACTCGAGGGCTTCTGGTGGCCGTCGGACTTGGGGGACTGGCTGCGTTCGGGGCTATGATAGGAAATGACCCAGACACTCGGCCCCGTCACCCTGGTGATCCGTGATTACGATGAAGCCATCGCGTTCTTCATCCGGAGTGGCGCCGGCCGTAACACGGCGGACGTCCACGCGTCCGTCCCTCCTACTCCGCGCGGATACTCTCCAACGGATCGACCCGCGTCGCCCGCGCGGCCGGCACGATACAGGCGACCACGACGACGATCACTGAACCCGTAGCGACTACCAGGTAGGTGGTCACGTCCGTGGCGCTCACACCAAACAGCATTCCGCTGAGCAACCGCCCGGCCACAATAGCACCGCCGATACCGAGCGCGAGCCCGAACAGCGACCAACCCAATCCCTGTCGCAAGACGAGGAGCACCACGTTGACGGTAGTGGCGCCGAGGGCAAGGCGCACGCCGAACTCGCGGGTGCGGGTCGTCACCATGTACGCCAACACACCGTAGATCCCCACCGCCGCGAGGAGCAGGGCCACCCCGGCGAAACATGCCGCAAGCCCGAGGGCGAAGCGTCGCGCCGCTAGGCTCGACCCGACAACCTGGTCCAAACTCCGAACCTCGCGCAGGGCCAGGCCAGGGTCAGCAGCCTTCACCGCACTCCGCAAAACGTGGGTCGCGGCGTCCGGATCGCCCGCAGTTCGAATCACGATGTTGAGAGTGCGGTCCCAAGCCTCTTGGACGTGGTTCGCAAACAGCGTCGGCTTCGTCTCGATGTCGAGCCCCTCATCTCGAATGTCGCCGACCACGCCAACAATCGTCATCCACGGGGTGTCGGGTCTCGGGCCGATGCGGATCCGTCCGCCGATGGCGTTGCCTTTGGGGAAGAAGCGATGCGCCGCGGTCTGATTGATGATCGCGGTCTTTGGACCATCCGGCCGGTCCGACGCGTCGTACCCGCGGCCCGCGAGGAGCGGTATATGCATCGCCTTGAAGTAGTCTCCGCGGACGGACACGTAGCCGAGGTCCGGGAGGTTCTTCTCGTCGGCCGGTTCGCCCTGCACTCGGACGCTGGTATTCATATGACCGCGGGTGGGCAGCACCATCGCGGCCCCGACCGCAACGACCCCAGGTGAGCGAGCAATGTCGCCGAGGACACCGTCGTATAGAAGATTTACCGCCGCCGCAGAATCGTATCGTACCCCGCTGGCCGTGATCTCTGCCGTAAGGACGTGGTCCGGCTCGAAGCCCATGCGCACACGGGTGAGCTCGCCAAAGCTTCGGAGCAGGAGTCCCGCACCGACGAGCAACATGACGGCCAACCCCACCTGCACCACAACTAGAGCGCGCCGCACTCGTTCGCCCCGGCCGCCGGATGTGCCGCGGCCGCCTTCCTTGAGCGAATCGTGGAGATCGGCGCGTGCCGCATCCAGCGCAGGCATCAGGCCAAAAAGCACACCCGTTGCAACCGACAACACGAAGCTGAACAATAGCACCCGGCTATCGAGGCCCGCCGCGAACATCGCGGGCAGTGTCTCGGGATTGAGCCTTAGGAGCAATCGCGTCGCGACCACGGCGAGCCCCACACCGATGGCACCACCGACCAGCGAAAGCAACACTGATTCGGTCAACAGTTGCCCAATGAGGCGAGCCCGGCTGGCGCCGAGCGCGGCGCGGAGGGCCATTTCGCGCCGGCGGCCCATGGTGCGGGAGAGAGTCAGATTCGCCAGATTCGCACACGCGATCAGAAGGACCATCAGGGCTGCGCCTTGGAGCAGCAAGATCGGCGACCGCAGGTCGCCGGCCACGACCTCGTGGAGCGGTACCAGCACCGCGACCCGCCCGCTGTCGGCCTCGGGATATTGGACCTCAAGCCGGCGCGAGATCGTCCGCAGGTCCGCTCGGGCGGCATCGATCGCAATCCCAGGCTTGAGACGCCCGATCGCGTGCACCCAATGTTGCTTTCGCGTCACCGTCGCGTGGGCGATTTCATCGCTCAGGTCGAGCGGCGTCCACACGTCCTCGTTGGCACCCACTGTGAAGCCGCGCGGCATGACCCCGATCAGATCGTAGGCCCGGTCGTTGAGCGTAATGCGGCCGCCGATTCGGGCAACATCTCCTCCGAGGGCGCGCTGCCAGAACCCATGCGACACGATCGCCTTAAACGTGTTGCCGGGGGTGTCATCTCCGGGCGAGAACGTGCGCCCGTGGAGCGCGCCGACTTGCAGCACATTGAACATGCTCGCCGAGACGGCCAGCGCCGTCAAGATCGCGGGGTCGGCGTTCTCCGGCCGCCAGGTGACCGACCACTGTTGGAGTGCCGCGAGGTCCGTGAAGGTATGCTGCTGGGTCCGATAGTCGACGAAATTCGGCGGCGAGAGGGGCGTGTGCGCGGAGGGGTTCTGCGGCCAGCTTTCGAACACTCGCATTAGAGCGCTGGGTGTGCCAAAAGGCAATGGCTTGAGCAGGACTGCCCGGGCCACGCTGAAGATTGCCGTATTCGCGCCAATGGCGAGCGCTAGCGTCAGGAGGGAGACGACCGCGAAGCCCGGGCTCCGCCGCAACGTCTGCCACGCGTACTTCGCGTCCTGGCGCCACGCCACCATCCGGTCGGCGCTACGAACCGACCGCTCCGTCCGGAGGTCCACATCGCGGCAGTATGACCGAGTGAACTCCACATCACCGAACTCTTCGCGGGCTCTCCGGGCGGCCTCCTCGGGCGTAAGTCCCTGCCCCACCAACTCCGCTACTCGCATTTCGAGGTGGAAGTTCAGCTCGGTGTCGATGTCGCCCATAATCTGGGTCCGCGAGCGCCAGGGGAATTGGAAAAAGCGCGATTGTCTGAAAGACATAACGCTGCCTAGGCGGGGCTGAGGATTTTGGACACGGCATTGGCATACGCCTTCCACACCGCCGACTCGGCACGTAAGCGAGCCCGGCCCGGCGGGGTAAGGGTGTAGAACTTTGCCTTACGATTGTTCTCGGAGAGCCCCCACGAGGCGGCGACGAGTTTGCGATGCTCCAGGCGGTGCAACGCCTGATAGAGTGCAGCGCCCTCCACGGCAAGCACGCCGTCGCTGCCCCGGTCGAGCCAGCGCGAAATCGCGTAGCCGTGCATCGACTCCCACGCGAGCGCACGGAGAATCAGAATGTCGACCGTGCCTTGCAGCAGTTCAGACGGAGTACGATGCAAAACGGCCCTCCAGTCATCAGGTGACTGGAATGATACTCCGAGGCCAGAAACGGCGCAACGCTGGGGATGTCCGATGAGGCGTGTGCACTCTCGATTGAAGTGGGCACCGTCGGGTTTGATGCGTCCACGGACGGCGGCGTTGGAATCGGAACGCAGGAAGACGAAGGCCCTGGCTATTATAGGGAATGACCCAGACAATCGGCCACGTCACCCTGGTGATCCGTGACTACGACGAAGCCATCGCATTCTTCATCGGGCCGCTCAACTTCGAGCTGCTCCAAGACACGCCGCTTGGCGGTGGCAAGCGGTGGGTCGTGGTTGGTCCCCGAGGCTCGCGCGGCACGACCCTGCTGCTCGCCCGAGTGGCGGGATCAGAACAAGAGGCGCGGATCGGGAATCAAACCGGGGGCCGGGTCTTTCTGTTCCTGCATACCGACGACTTTGCGCGCGACTACAGCACGATGAAAGCGCGGGGCGTGAGGTTCATTGAAGAGCCGAGGAAGGAACCGTACGGCGTGGTAGCGGTGTTCGAGGACTTGTATGGCAATCGGTGGGATCTGGTGGAGGTGCAGTCCGGGCACTGATCAAGTCACCCTTACGATCACCAGACGATTGGATATCGCATGGGACCGACGGCGGCCCCGATTCGCGACGGCATTGTCGCCTGGGATGTTGATTTCGAGTAGCCTTCTCACGAGGACGAGCAGGGGCTGGACACAGGAGGCGAGACAACCGGCAACGGAGGGTTCATGCGAGGCACATGGCTCCTGATCGCAAGCGTGATGGCCCTGTCGGCCAGCGGCGCGACCGCGCAGCAAACCGCGGATGGGCCATCGGACGGCCGACTCGTTGCCGCCCTCGAGGAGTTTGTCCCCCGTGCGATGCGTTGGGACGGCGCCCCCGGGCTTACGATCGCGGTCGGACGGCACGGGAAGCTCCTCTGGGAGCGCGGTTACGGTTGGGCCGACCTCGCCAAGAAGACGGCGATGACCCCGGCGACCGTCACCCGCGCTGGCTCCATGTCGAAGACGTATACCGCCACCGCGGCCATGCAGCTGGTGGAGCGAGGCGCGCTCGGTCTCGACCAGCCCGTCAACCAATACCTGCGCGACTTCAAGGTGGTGAACCCGCTTGGGCCGCGTGAAATCACGGTGCGGGATCTGATGACCCACTCCAGTGGACTTTCCGAGACCGATGCCCGCTACGCTGATCTTGCGCCGACACAGACGATTCACGACTACCTGGCGTCGGTCTTCGCCCGTGCGGAAGATCGCGGGCCCGATGGCAAATACCTCCGCTGGATCAGCAAGGTCGGGGAGAACGCGTCCTACTCCAACATCGGGATCACCTTGCTTGGGCATCTCGTCGAGATCACCAACACCGAGCACCTCTCTTACAGCGAGTACGTCCGGAAAAACATCCAGCAGCCGCTGGGCATGCAAGCCACATTCTTCCCGCCGGATCATGACGAGCCAGCGCAGCCGAACAGTCTATCGACCGGCTACGCTCTGATCGGCGGCATGTTGCTCCCGGTGCCTCGCCTCTGGGTTCCGGTGCATCCAGCCGGAACCCTGTATGCCACCGCCGCCCAGCACCTTCGCCTTGTGCTCACTCTCCTGAGCGGTGGGAGTTACGGCGGACAGGCGATCCTCAGCCGGTCCAGCGCCGAGCAGATGCTCGCCCCCACCGTGCCCTTCCTGACTGGGCATCTTGGTCTGGTCTGGATGTTGGATCATCAGGGGAAGCCGAACGCTTACTTCGGTCACGCCGGCGCCTACATGTTCGGCTGGACCAACACGGGAGCCGGATTCCCCCGGTACGATCTGGGCGTCGTGATTACCGTCAACCGCTGGCCGATGCAGACGTACGGCCAGAGCCGGGCCGAGAACTTGATCGTGGAGTTCATCGGCAACTGGCTTGCGAACGAAGAGGCGAGTCCGCGGATCGACCGCCCCGCCCACTCCTGGGCCTGGAAGCGCTCGTACGCGATCGGGATGATCATGGCGCATTCCTACCATGGCCTGCTTCAGGCGAAGACGCAATTGACTGCCCGGCAGCTGCAAGCGATGGCACGGGGCGGCCTCGTTCGGCCGGGGGGTTCCCCCAAGGCCCAGTGGGACCCCGATGGGTTCCGGGCCGGGTGGGAGGATCTCGCGGCGATTGCCACCGATTCCGAGGCCGTAAAGGGGTTCCTCAAGTCTCCGGCGCTCAAGGTCCACCCGGCGGAGTTGGACCTGCTGTTTGCTGACGTCGGCGGCCGGGGTGGTCTCCCGTGACGGTGGGTCATTCCCCCGTCGTGATCCCGCGAGTCTAGGCCGCGGCTGCTTCTTAGCCATCTCATGGCGTACGCGGTATGTCATCAAGACACAGTCCTTTGGATGGTCCGACACTCCGTCAACGTGAGGTTCACCTAACGGTTGGGGTTGAGGAAGAGCGGGATTCCGCGCCAAGCAGCACCGGGTGGACGTTGAAGCCGACTTCATGGATCAAATCCGCCTCGAACAGCGATCGGGCGAAATCCCCCCACCCATCACACAGATGTCCTTTCCCGGTTG
>JANYKV010000085.1 GCA_025358055.1 Gemmatimonadota bacterium | reverse complement strand
AACAACACGACGACCCCCACGTCCTGGCGACTCCGGATCAACCGGCCGAAGCCCTGTTTGAGCTTAAGGGCGGCGTGGGGCAGCAAGTAGCTGAAGAAGCCATCTTCCCCTTGCTCCGCCAACCGCTCCAGGCGAGCCGCGGTAATCGGCTCCGACGGCACCTTGAAAGGTAGCTTGCAGAGGACCAACGTGCGGAGGGCGCGGCCGGGCACGTCGACCCCCTCCCAGAACGAATCGGTGCCCAACAAAATCGCGTTTCCCGCCTCCCGAAACCGCCGCAGCAATCGGTCGCGCGGACCTTCACCCTGGACCAGGAGGGGCCATCGGGCCTCGAGGGTGCCGCGAAGCACCTGCGCGGCCCGTCGCAACGCCGCGTGGCTCGTGAAGAGCACGAACATCCCTCCATCCGAGGCGTACGCGAGGTCCCGCACGATTTGGGCGATGGCCGCATCATGTCCCGGTTCGTCTTCCCGGGGGTCGGGTAGATCGTTGGGAATTCCAAACAGACACTGGCCCGGGTAGTCGAACGGGGAGGAGAGCACTTCGCGCACAGTGACCGGCGATGGCTCAGCCGAGAGGCCCACCCGCGATTCCAGGAACCCGAAATCTCCGCTCGCGGCAAGCGTGGCACTCGTCAAGACCACCGATTCCAATCGATCGAACAGCAACTCACGAAGGACGGGCGCCAAATCGAGCGGCACCGACGCGAGTGCTATCTGCTGGCCCTTGGGCCCGGTGCGCTCCAGCCAACGGACATTCGGCGCGCCACCCGGCGTCGGCCGAAGCGTCTGGTTCAGCCCGTCGCTGACAGCATCAAGCCGCCGAATCACACCCCGCATCTCTTGGAGCAGTTGGAGCCGTCGGTCGGTGAGGTCCGTTTGGCTCATGCGGTCCGCGATGGTTTCGACATGATCTTTGAGTTGGCGGAATGCGACGATGGCGGCCTCGACCTCGTTCTCGAGCCCTTCGCGCCACACCTCGTGTTTGGCAAAGTCGTCATCGAGACGGAATTGGCCGGTCCCCGCACTCTCCAGCACGCCGCTCAACCGAACGAACAACGCATCGGTCGACCGGCGCGCATCGTTGAGGCTCGGCAACAGGCGCTGTCGCAGCAGGTCGTAGCTCGCCTGGCTGAGGAGGTCCTTGCCGGACAGCAGTTCGGCGCCCAGGGCCGGAGCGAGACCTTTACCATTCCGCTCAACCCGGCCGAGCAGCCGTCGCACGCCGCGGCTCGTGACCTGCACACCGAGGTGATTGGCTGCCACGTCTTCGAGGTGGTGGGCCTCATCGAGAATCAAGCGCTTGTAGGGCGGGAGGACCGCCGCATCTTCCCAATTCTCGGAGGCCTGTCGCACCGCGAGATCCGCCGCGAGTAGATGGTGGTTGACGACGACCACATCCGCCTCGGCGGCTTTCCGCCGTGCCTTGAAGAGAAAACATTGTTCGAAATACGTGCATTTGAGCCGGGTGCAGAGATCGGCCTCCGCCGAGACCTCGTCCCACACCTCGCTGCTGGGAGTGACCGGGAGGTCACCGAGGGTTCCGTCAGCGGTCCGCGTAGCCCACTCACTCAAGCTGATGATCTCATCCAGCTTCTCGGGCTCGAGGAGCGTTTGTTGCGCGCCAACCGCCTGGTGCAGCCGCGCGAGGCAGAGATAGTTCCGCCAGCCCTTCAAGAGCGCGAACGTCGGGGTATGCGTGTCGTCCCCCAGCGCATCACGCAGGAGCGGGAGATCCTTGCCCACCAGCTGTTCTTGGAGATTGATCGTATTGGTTGAGATGATGGTCCGCTCGTTGTTGGCGCGGGCCCATGCGAGCGCGGGCACCAGGTAGGCAAACGACTTGCCTACACCGGTGCCCGCCTCCAGCAAGACCACCCCACCGTCGTTGTACGCGTCCGCAATATGCGCCGCCATATCGCGCTGGCTTTGCCGATCCTCGTATTGCCCGAGCAACCGGGCGACCGGCCCACGCTCGCTCAGCGTCGCGATCACCGCGAACGGGTCGAGTCGCGTGATCGCCCTGGATTTGGGTACCTCGACCACGACGTAGAGCTCGGTCGCGTCGTTGTTGAGAATGCCGAATCCAATGCCGGCATCGTGCAGTCGCGCCGCGACGTTAAGATCCGCCGGCGAGGGCTCCAGAAAACCGGTCGGATGGTTGTGGAGCAGCATCTCACCGCGCCCGGCCACTCCGGGCAGAGCAAGCACCATCTCGGGCGTTCCCCGCGCAACCACCCGAGCGCTGACGATCCCCCCGCTCGCATCAAGGGTCGCGACGAAGCACACCTCGCGGCCACCGGCCCGATGGATTTCACGGGCAAGGTCCCGTTGCGCGGCGGGAGCGAGTCGATTGGTCAGGTCGGGCACGGCTGAAAGATATTCGGGTGAGGCCGCGCCGCAGAATCGAGAACGGAAGCTCAACCCGTGGGCATCATCCCACCCACCCCGGATGTGCAAGATGTATCGGCTCGGGGCGTCTTACCCGAAGACTCACCCAACCAGTTTCAAGGAGACTCATGTGCGCACGAGAATCATGGCGTTGCTGATGGCCGGTGTGGTGGCCGGGTGCGCCAAGGACAACTCGACCGGGCCCGCGACCAACGGTGGCCACGTATCCCTTCAACTTGCCACGGTAGGAACCGGGGCGTTGGCCACCGCTTCTGATCCGGCCGGAGTCACGATTACCAAGGGTAGCGACGTCATCGTCATTTCCCGAGTGCAGATGGTAGCGCGACGGCTAAAGATCAAACAAGTGAATGGCACCTGCCCGAATCCCGATATGTCGGACGATGGCGATCATGACCGCGACGATACACCGGAGTGCCCGAATTTGAAGCTCGGCCCACTGCTGCTGGACCCACCGATTGGTCCGGGAACCCAGACCTCTTTTTCGGCCGACATTCCCGTGGGGCAATACCGAGAGATCGAGCTTCAGATCCACAAACCGACCCGAGCCAAGTCCGACTCTGCCTTTGTGGCCGCGCACCCGGATTTCGCCAACGCGAGCATTAAGGTGACAGGCACCTTCAACCAAACGGCCTTCACGTTCACGACCGGCCTCACCGCGTCAGAGGAGATCGAATTCGATCAGCCTCTCACCGTCACGGCCACCGGAACGACGAGCCTTACACTGCTGCTTGATGTCAGCGGCTGGTTTTTCGACCGGGAGGGGGACGCGCTGCTCAGTCCGGTCTCCCCGATCAGCGACCAAACGCAGGTACGGATAGCGCGGAGTATCCGGCAATCGTTCCGCGCGTTCAAGGACCAGGATCACGACGGGCGCAAGGACAACTAGCGCCCGGGGGAGCCCGCGGGAGCTCAAGGCCAGAGTTCAGGTCTTGAGCTCCTTTTTCTTGGCAGCGGGGAATAACACGTTGTTGAGGATCAATCGATAGCCCGGCGAATGCGGATGGAGCGACAAGTCGGTCGGAGCGTTCCCGATTTGATGTTGAGGATCCTCGGGATCGTGGCCGCCGAAGAAGGTCCAGGTCCCTTGCCCGCGCTCGCCGTGAATGTACTTGGCCCAAGGAGCACCGGCCTCGTCCGCGAGGATCGTGACCCCCGGTTTGAGGCTCTGTTTCATGAACGAGGTGGTGAGCCCGTAAAAATCGGGGATAACCTCTCGGTGATTCTGGACCAACATCGTTGCGACCGGATCGATCTTCGCGCTGAAGTTGAACAACTTGAAGGTTCCCAATGGCTGTCGGCGGTCCGCGGCATTGACCTGGTGGCCGTCGATATCGGAGTACACAGCGATGGCCGGGCTCAGCTCGAGTCGAGCGTTCTGGAAGGCGAACGCGCGCTCCCAATGCATTTTCTGCGACGCATTCGGGTCCATGGGTGTTCCATCCGCATAGCTGGCCGCAATATCGACCCCGACACTCGCCAGAGCCAGATCGAGAGTTTCGGTCGCTGTGCACATGGCGAACAGGAAGCCCCCTCGTTCAACGAATGCGGCGATCGTTTCGGCCACCGCGCGTTTGAGCGCCGGCACGTTCGCGAACCCCAACTGCTTTGCCATTCGCTGATTGCGGTCCACCATCTCGAGAAGCCATGGCGCGCCGGAATAGTTCAAGAAGAATTTGGAGTATTGACCGGTAAAGTCTTCATGGTGGAGATGCAACCAATCGAACGTTTGCAGCCGGTCGGTAATGACTTCCTGGTCCCAAATCTTGTCGAACGTGATGCCGGCGTACTGGAGCACCATCGTCACCGCGTCATCCCATGGGGTCGCATTGGGTGGGACGTACACGGCCACCTTGGGGACCTTCTCCAACGGGACCGCATCCATGTTGTTCTGCTGAATCTCGGCCCGGACTTCGGTGAGGGCACCTTCATCGATCGGTACTGTGGTCACGCCCGCCAAACTTGCATCGCGCTGGGCCGCGGCCGAGGCCGGAAGCAAGAAGGATCCGTTCCGATAGTTGAGGAACCACTCCGATTTGTCTCCCCGTTCGAGAGAGCGAAAGGCGAGCCCGTAGGCCTTCAAATGATCAGCCTGCACTTCGTCCATCGGCACCAACATCCATGGGGCACGGCCCCGGCCCCATGCGACCCGCGGCCGGCCCGCCGCGGCGACGGTGAGTCCGGCAGCCCCCCAACGAAGAAAATCACGACGTCTCATCCGGGCGGCACTCCTCCTCGCACCGAATCGAGTAGCCGCCGCGCCTGGGGCACCACCGCGCTGGTCGGATAGGTGAGGATGAGGTGTTCGAGCATAGCCACGGCGTCGGTTGGACGCTTACCAGTCGCCCAGAGGCGTCCAAGCTCGAGCTCCGCCGCGGCCGCTGTGCCGGGGGCCTTGGGCTCGACCGCGGCACGCAGCAGGCGTTCCGCGTCGACACTCTGATCCATCGCGGCTCGAATTCGGCCCGTCAAGAGGTATAGCTCCGCCCCGCCACCCTCGGAGGGTAGGCTCTTGGCGATGGCTTCCAGTGTTGCGGCCGCTCCCGCGCTGTCCCGCCGCTCGAGCTGGAGCAACGCGGCGCCCAGGGCCGGGAGACTGTCCTCCTCGATGGTTTGGAGAAGGGCCAGCAAGGACGCGCGTTCGGTAGACGCTTCCCGGCTTCCGGCAAAGGGGCCGGCGGCTCTGAGGAACTTCGTCGCCCCCGTGATGTCGCCGCGAAAGAGGCGCGTCCGGCCGCGAACCGCGAGACCCTCGATCGAGCTGTCAGCGACCACCAGCGACTCAGCCCGCTCCAACCGTCCTGCGCGGATCCAACCTTCCGATACTCGGCGGGTCAGCTGGTCCCGGTCGTCTTCCGTCAGGGCCGCACGCAGCGCCCGGAACTGGCGATCCGCATCGTCCATCTTGCCTTCCTCCACCAGCACGCCGACCAGCGTCGTGGTCGCGGAGGTGGCAACCTCTTGGGCAGTGGCGGGGTCGTTGGCGATGTGGGCCAGCATCCGCCGGGCACTCGATTGGTCGCCGGCCTCGGCATACGCCTGAGCCGCCTCTACCCAATTGCGGGAAGCTGGGGCGCCGGTCATGCGCTGCGCCAGGCCTTCCAGCACCATTGCTTGGGCCAAGCGCCCCTCGTGCCCGTTCTGGCCGCGCACTTCCTCCAGAAATTGTTGGAGTTGTTCAACGGCTTCTCGATTCGCCCTCGGAACCACCTTCGCCAGTTTCTTAAACCCTCCGATCGGATCCCCCCACCGAGCGGACAACAGGGCGTTCATCCGAAACGCGAGCGAGTCTCGCCGCTCCTCCAAAATGCCCAGGAGCGATCCGCGACGATCGTTGGGCGTTTGTCCCAACATCGCGAGGGCACCGGCCATGTATGTTGGCGAGGTCCGGAGCGCGACGAGCCATTCCGTCACGGCATTGGCGTAGTCTCCTTCGAGGGTCGCAAGTTGGGCCATCTCGACGGACAGTGCCTTCGGACGTTTGAGCCTCGCCCGGCCGAGTTGATACGCGGTTCGTGCCGTCTCGCGGTCGCGTTGGGAAAGTGCCGCCATCCCCCACTCTTGGAATGGGGCTTCGTTCTGCGGTTCGACTGCAGCCCATCGCTCGACCACGGCTCGCGCGCTGTCGGGTTGCTTCACGAGGGTCCACACGCGCACCGCAACCCCGAGAACGGCGGTGGAGGTTGGCGCGGCGGCCACCGCGCGACTCACATCGCCCGCCATCTCGGGGAGGCGGTTGAGCGGCTGCAGCGACCGCTCGAGACCGGATAAAGCCGCCGATTCTCCGGGCCGTTCTTTCAGCACCGTCCGGTAGATCTCGGCCGCCGCGGCATACCCGCCTCGTCGCTCGAGGTCAAACGCACGATTCATTGGATCGGGAGTCTGCTGCGCGCGCACCCCGGAAGCGGCCGCCAACGCGACCAGTACCACCCGGACCCCCCGATCAATCATCGGATGGCTCCAGAGGCCAATCGGCGGAAGTAGTCCGCCACGAGCCGGCGCTCTTCCGGTGAAAAATGTTGCAGCTCCTCCCAACTCGGCAGCCGCAATGTGCCGTTGGGGTCCTGCAGCTGAGCCCGGAGGGCAGGAGGAATACTGGGTGGCTCCCCTTTGGCGGTCTCGCTCTTTCGCTCCTTCTTCTCGTCCTCCTCTTTCCCCTGCAAGGTCCGACCCGCATCGAGCATCCGCCGGAAGAGCCGCTCCTGGCGGTCCACCGTCTCCCGATCCAGCCGGCCCGCTTCGAGCGACTTCGCGAGGTCCTTGGCCTCTTCCGCCAGTTCCCGCACCGTCGAGAGATTCGACTGCGCTCGGAGGCGCTCGAGTTCCTGCGCGAGCGCTCGCTGTTGCTGACCCAGTTGGCGCAGCTGCTCCTGAGCGCCGGTGGAGCCCATCATCGGCAGCAGGCCACCCGCTTGCTGGCTCACGCCACCCTGTTGTTGAGCCATTTTGGTCATCCGTTCCATGGCTTCGGCCAAACCGGAGCCGGATGCGGAGCCGGAAACGTCCCCGCGCGATCGGAGCATCTGGTAGGACGCGACATTGAGCGCATCGATGGCCTCACCCGCATGTTCGGAAGCTTCTCGCAGGTTGGCGCTCGCGCTCGACACGGCCTCGCGGGCCTTGGCCATCTCCTGGCGGGCGGTCGCCAACGCCGCACCGATAGTCGGACCCACGAGCGCGTTCTTTCCCGCAACGGCCGCAACTTGCTGGAGCAAGCGTTGCACTCCGTCTTCGACGACACTCTGTTCCGTGCGAGTGTTTACGATCGACGCACCCCGGCGAAACGCGTCCGCGACCACCAGCTGCTTCTTGGTGAGCCGCGTGGTCTCTGCGAGCGCCCGGTCGAGCGCGCGCATCACCTCTTCCCGCCATTCATCCTGCTGATCTTGCCGCTCTTTCTGGACTTGTTGCTGCACGCTTTCCATTTTCTGACTGGCTTGCTCGCCCTCTTTCTTGGCCGATTGCCGCTTTCCACTCTTCGCCATCTTGGAAGCCTGTTGCATTTGCTGCGCGGCTTGCCTCGCTTGCGAGGCGGACTGATTCATCTCCGCTTTGGTCTTCTCGGCCTCGACTTGCTTGGCTGCCTGCTCCAAACCGGCGGCGAGACTATCGGTCCGCTTGGCCAAGTCCGATTCCCGCGCGGCGGCCTTTGAGGTGTCCGCGGTCGTGACCTTGTCGGTCCACTCTTTCTGCTCCTTCACGACTTCCTTGGCCTCTTGCTGCAGATTTCCCATCTGCCCCTCGAGCGCCGCCCGTTTGAAGAGTTCCCGGCTGCGCTCCAGGGCCTCACGCAACTGTTTCTGCGCCTCGGCCAACTGCTGCAGCGCCTCCTTGGTTTTCGGCGCATCGAGATTTTTCAAGGCCTGTTGCAACTCGGCCAACTTTTTCCGGAGCTCAGGCGACAGGGCCTTCTCGAGCTGCTCCCGCACCTCGTCCATCCTCCGCTTGAACGCGGAGTCCTCAATGCCCGCCGCTTCAGCCGCCTTCTGCAGCTCGCGCAAGGACTCCTCGAGCTTGGCCGCATCCTTCAACATCTGATCCTGAGTCGCCGCGACCCGCTCGGCCTTCTTGGCCTCTTCGAATGAAAGTGGCTCTTCCGTCTTCCCGTTCTGCGAGCTGCTGCGTTGCCGTTCACGCGAGAGGTCCTCGGTCTGCCGCTGCACCGCTTTAGCCTGCGCGACCAACGAATCGATCCTCTTCCCGACCTGACTGGTCGCCGCTTGTTCCGCCGCGCGAGCCTCGGCCTTGCTGGGGACCACGAGGACGAATTCGCGGGAACGGCCCACCTGGCCTCGAGGCGAGTTGTCGACCGCCCGGACTTGATAGTGCAGCGTGTCGCCGGGCACCAAACCACGCTGACTCAAGTCGAGGGTAAGCGAGAGAATCGCGCGATCCACGGCCCCGGCGGGCAGGCTTACCGGCTCAACTCGATGGGCCCCAACACTGCCCCCGGTGGTTCGCCAAGTCTCCACCGCAACGTCCTTGATCCCGTGATCGTCCCGCACATCGATGACCATGGGCAATTGAAGAGAGGTCGGGGCGACAGTGTCGACTCCGGGCACTGGAACTTCCACGTGGGGCGCGCTGTCGGGAACCACCCGGATGGCCAGACGGACGGTATCCCCGGCCAGAGCGCCACCATCCTCGGCGCCGAGTACCAGGCGATAACTTCCGCTCACAATGGGGATCAGTGATCCGGTGAATTCGGTGCCGTGGACTTCCAGGAGAGTACTGACCCGGCCGAGTATCCAGCTGGCGGTCCGGAGTCGGGTGGTGGCCTGCCCTTTTGCGTCCAGTTTGGTGCCGGCCGGCAACAACAGCGAATCGGTTCCCACCGGCAACACTTCGGATTCAAGGTGCAGGTATTCGGGGTAGCGCGCCGTCACCTGAAGGCTGCCGAGGAACGCCGGAATTCGCACCCGGACTTGCACGGTGTCGGACGCATGCCCGTTGCTGGTGAGCCGAGCGTAGAGGTCGGCTTCGAGAGGCCCCACCACCACTTGCGCTCGTCCGGCGGAATCCAGGGCGACGGCTCTGGCACTCCAGGGTTCTCCCGGTGAGCGGGTCCAGAGGGTGGCCTCGTGCCGGCCGATAGCCTCGATCAGGAATTGGGCCCGGGCTCCGCGATCGATCAGAGGGGCCGCGGCCCGGAGTCGGAGCGGCGACACGATCGCGTCCCACGCACGGCTCGGGTGCCACAGCAACGCCGCGTTCCCGTGCGCGGTCCCGGCAGTCACAAGGGTGGCGATCCCGGCCAAGACCACACCCAGCGCCACCATGACCTGCTGTCGATAGCGGTGCAGGAGAGCGGCAACCGCGGCGTTCCCATCCCGGTTCACTTCCGCCGCACGTTGTTGGTCGGCAACGAGAAAGAGCTCATCGCTGGTGCCGGTCACCGAACCATCGAGAAATGCGGTGATGGCGCCTTGCCGCCAGCGCCCGTTTTCCTCGAGGTGGATCGCCAGCGGACGAGAACTGAGCGAAGCGAGCTCCCGGCGCATCAACCAACCGCTCAATCCCAAAACGGCGACGGCCGCGCCCCATGCCGCGAGAACCCAAACAGGGGCCTGAATCGCTCCGAGCCGAACCAACCAGGCCAGGAGGCCGAGCACGAGCACCGCTCCGCCGACGCTGCGCAACGCCCACAAGACTCCGGCGGCGCTCCGGAGCGGGCGGGCAAGGCGTTGCAAAGCGGCGGACGTAGCGACGGGGCTCATGATCCGTAGGCCACTGCGTACGCGAAGAGGTTTACTCCCATGCGAAGCGCGGACTCCCGAACTTCCGCCGGGTCTTTGTGGACTTCCGGATCCTCCCACCCATCGCCCAGATCCGATTGATAAGAATAGTAGACCGCCAATCGGCCGTCGATAAAGATGCCGAACCCCTGGGCGGGCTTTCCATCGTGTTCATGAATCTTTGGGATTCCCTTCGGAAATTCATAGATCATATGATAGATGGGATGGCTGAGCGGCACCTCCACCATCGGACGGTCCGGGAACAGCCGTTTGAGTTCCCGGCGAATCGACTCGTCCATACCATAGTTGTCGTCGGCATGTAAGAAGCCGCCTTGTTGTAGATATCGCCGGAGAACGAGGAGCTCTTGGTCGTTCCAGTGGACGTTGCCGTGCCCCGTCATATAGATGTACGGCACGTTCCAAAGGTCGGCATCGGTGACCGTCACAAGTTTCTCGCGGGGGGCCACTTTGAGCGCGGTCCGGGTTCCGATCGCGTGGAGGAGGTTAGGTAGGCTCGACGGATTTGCGTACCAGTCTCCGCCTCCGTCGTAGTGCAGGCGGCCGATCGTAAGGAGTTCCGCGTGGGCAGGGAGACGTCCGGCCGGTGACGCCACCGGTCGCGCGGCAATGGTGAGGATCGATAGAAGCAGGGCACGCGTCATGGCAGGTTCAACACCAATCGATAGGCCTCATTACGAGCTAACCCTAGTGATTCCATGAGTTTGGCCACCGCTTCCTTTCGAGACTGTCCCGCCGCCAACAGTTCGGTCGCCAAGTCGATCGCCTCGGCGGTCCGGTCCGGTGCGGTCGGAGGAGCGCCGGTCCCTTTGAGCAGGACCGTGATTTCGCCCCGGGGCTCCACCTGCGAGAAATATTCATGTAGCGTACCCAGGGTACCCGATCGGAACTCTTCGTGAATCTTGGTCAACTCCCGAGCCACCACCGCCTCGCGGGTCATGCCCACCGCCTCCCCGAGGTCCAGAAGCAGGGCGACCAACCGTTGGGGCGCCTCGAACAGCACAACCGTCCACTCCTCCTCGAGCACCCGGGCGATCAGCCGGGCCCGCTCCCTGCCCTTGCGTGGAAGAAAGCCTAAGAAAAGGTAGCGATCCGCGGAAAACCCGCTGGCCGAGAGGGCGGTGACCACTGCCGAAGGACCGGGAATCGGGATGACAGAAAAGCCGGTGGCGCGGGCCTCGGCGATCAGTTCCGCGCCGGGATCGCTCACGGTGGGAGTGCCGGCATCGGTCACCAGCGCAATGGACTTTCCCACCCGAAGCATCTCGAGCAGGGTTTCGATCCGACTTTTCGGTGAATGGGCGTGGTAGCTGATCAGCTTGGGAGAAGCGCCGAGGTGGTGAAGCAGGGTTTGGGTCCGGCGAGTGTCTTCGGCGGCGACGACTTCCACTCGTCGGAGAAGATCAGCCGCCCGTATGGTAAGATCCGACAGATTTCCGAGGGGGGTGGCTACCACGTAAAGCACACCCCACTCGGCTTCGACTTTGGGAGTCACCGGCATGAGAGCCGTCTCATCCCGCGCCACCACGTGGGACGGCGGTTGGTCGTGGAACCGCCCTCAGCCGAGGTGCTTCCGAATGCGGTCCTGGAGGTTGGCTTTCGGGGTAATGCCCACCACAGTATCCACGTGCTTCCCATCCTTGAAGAAGAGGAGCGCTGGGATGGAACGCACGTTGAACTGCATGGTAGTCCGCTGGTTGGCATCCACGTCGACTTTGGTCACCTTGGCCTGTCCATCGAACTCGGTCGCCAGCTGATCGAGAATGGGAGCGATGGCTCGGCAGGGTCCGCACCATTCGGCCCAGAAGTCCACCAAGACGAGTCCCTTTGCCTTCTCGACTTCCGCGGAGAAGGAATCGTCGGTCACCGCTACAATCGTTGCATTGCCACTCATGTCGTTCTCCCCTGGTTTGTCACGAGCGCCAAAGGCGCGCGAAGTATTAGTTTCATCCCATGACGCATGGGCCCGACGTACCACTTGGAGGAGCCACGATCGCCCATATCGGGATCGCCGTCGAAAACATCTCGGCCGCCCTCGAATTCTACCAAAACGTCCTCGGCATCGCTCCGCTCCATTCGCCCGAGACCTCGGATGGCGCGTCGATCGTGTTGCTTCCCTTCGGCGCATCGGACGTCGAGCTGCTGGAGCCAACCGATCCGGAGAGCCCGATCGCGAAATTTCTCGCGAAGCGAGGTCCTGGGATCCACCACGTCTGTTACCGCGTGCCCAACCTCGACGAAGCGCTCGCCCGGTGTCGAGCAGCTGGGTACCGTCTCGTGGACGAGGTACCCCGGCCCGGAGCCGGAGGAAGGCGAGTCGCCTTCATTCACCCGAAATCGACCGCCGGTATCCTCCTCGAGCTCACAGACTAGAACAACGGAGCGGGCCGAAAGTTCGCGGCCTTAGTCCGAGGAGCCTCTGGAATCACAAGGCCGCATCGGGTTGCCGGCAGCGTTGAGTTCGATACTGTTGACCAGCCACCCTTCGGTTGCGCGAACCGCGGTGAACGGAACTTGTTTGGTGCAGCCGCCTCGGTCCAGCTCGACGACCAGGAGATGCTTGTCGCCACCACCCGGCGCCCGGTCTTCGGAGAGGACACGGCTGGTGCCCCCGCGCAGATACGCTTGCACGACGACCAGGCGGCGCTGATAATCTGGGGGGTTTCCGGTTCGCGAGGCGGCACCTTTGCTGGTTCCCCAGAGGTCTGACATCCGGCCCAGGTTGCTGTCTGCAACCGCGCGCATGAACTCAATGACCACGGCGCTTGCCGAATTGGTCGGGGAGACGACCGGACCGGGGTGTGTGGCGCAGCCGGCCACGAGCAAGAGCGTTAACCATGAAGCACGCATAGAGGGCCCTCGAAGCGAGTAAGCGACTTCGGGATAGTAATGACCGTCTCACCCGTGAGCAATGCAATGCGACTTTACATCAATATCGATCACGTGGCGACCCTCCGCGAGGCACGCAAGACCGACGAACCCGACCCGGTCGAAGGCGCGCGTCTCGCGGAGCGTGCCGGCGCAGACGGGATCACGGCCCACCTCCGGGAGGACCGTAGGCATATCCATGATCGCGACCTCGAGCGCCTGCGAGAAACCATCACCACCCGCCTCAACATTGAGCTCGCGACCGATCCCGGCGTGTTGGACTTGGTTTGCCGTCTCCAGCCCTACCAAGCCACGATTGTTCCGGAGCGCCGGGAGGAGATCACGACGGAAGGAGGACTGGACCTCTCGCGCGAGGATCCGCGACTGCGCACCACGATCGACCGGCTGAATGCCGCAGGGGCTCGCGTGAGCCTTTTCATCGATCCGGACCGCCGGGCTATTGAAGCCGCGAAGGAACTCGGCGTTCCCGCCATCGAGCTTCACACCGGTCGCTACGCGCACACCTGGCGAGCGGGGGAACACGCGATCGATCAGCTGCGAGAAGCATCCCGCTTCGCGCGAAAAATCGGCCTGGCGGTCCAAGCGGGCCACGGACTCACGTATCTCAATGTGAGCCCGGTCGCCGCCATTCCGGAGATCGAAGAGCTCAACATTGGGCACAGCATCTTGAGCCGAGCGATGCTCACCGGAATGTCGGAAGCGGTGGGCGCAATGCGCCGGCTGATTCCGGCCGGATGATGTCGACGTTGACCAGCCTCGACCGCTTCCCTACTCTTCCGTCATGAGCAATCCGCTCGGCCGCATTGATTTCTTCGCGCTCGAAACCGGGGAGTACCTGGAGCGCTTGGCGACCCTGGTCGCGACCCCATCCGAGCCCATTGCGGATGAATTCGTCCGGCTGTGCCGGGCGCTCCGTGGCGCCGCCCTTCTGGCGGGCCCCCCGGCGTTCACCCGAACCGCGGCGGCCTACGAAGCGATTGCCAAAGCGTTCCGCGATGGGCGCCTGGGATGGAGTCCACCGCTCCGGGAGCAGCTCGGCGGCGCGGTGGAGGACATGAAACGTTTGGTCCGGCGGGCCCGCGATTGGAATGACACCGATGCCAAGGTCGCCTTGCAGCTCGCGGGCACACTGGAGATCATCGCGAATCCAGACGGCTCACACCCGATGGTGGATCGGTCGCGGCAACCCGATGGCCTTCAACCGGGGGTCCGCGCGTTTGTGGCCCGAGAAGCCGCGATGGTGGCGGGTGCGCTCGGCAGCTTGGCGCACGAGACGGTCGCGCCGGCCACCGAAGCCCTGCAATCGGTCCTGCGAAAAATGCAATCGCTCCGCGGCCTCGCGGCGCTTTCCGATCTTCCGCCCCTCCCCGAGCTCCTGGACGGCATCGAACTGGCAATCGGCGACCTACTGCGGGGTATTCCGCGCCCACCAGATTCAGCCGACCTCTTCGCCACACTCGCACGCGCCCTGACCCGCGCCGCCCGCGATGTGGCGGAGCACGGTAAGCCACTGGCCGACGCGCCTGAAATGATGGAAGCGGCCGCGGGACTCATGCGAGGGTTTGGCCGGCAAGATGATGTGGTCCTGATTGACCTGCTCTTTGCCGGAGGCGATACCGGCGCGGTGCTCAGGCGGGGTACGCCGCCGAAACGAGAACAGACCGGCGGTGGCGCATCGCTCGAACGGGTGACCCTGGCGGCTCGCCTCGCCCAAGCCGGCGCCCAACTGGAGCGCGTTCCCAGTGACGCCGGCCGGTTACTGCTCCTGTATGCGCTCCTCGCGGCACTCCGCGGTATCGTGTCGCCGGAGGGCACCGGCCGCGACCACGTCCTCAGCGCCATCAGCGACGCGATCCACCACGGCTCGGCTGAACGGTCGACTGCTCGGTTCACCAGTCTGTTGCGCGAAACCGCCGATGCGATGGAGCACGGCGCGGGGGAAACAGGGGACGGCACGCCGCGGAGGACGCTCGACGAGATTGCGGCGGATTTTCGGGCCCTGATGCCGACGGTGAGGTCGCCTCACAGCGAACCGCCGGGGGACGACGAACCGATCATCTCGATCGACGATTTGTTGGCCGCTCCAGGCCCGGTCGTCCCGCCAGCTGCACCGGAGCCTATCGCCGCATTCGCTCCCGCCCCACCGAGCCCCGCGGTGATCGACGAGATTGAGATTGAGACCAGAGCGACGGAGACCGCCGTCGAGCCCCACACGTGGTTCGAGCAGAGTTTCCTGACGTTTACCCATCTGGTGCGTACCCGCGGCCTGGGCCCAGCCTCGCTCGATGAGTTGCTCGGCGAACCGACGGTCCTCCCCCGGGGGCCAATCCCCGGGCGAACTGCAGCGCCGACGGTGGCGACCGCCCTAGCGGATGAGGGAGACATCGTGCCGATCGAAGCGCTCCTGTACCGCGGCCGAAGCGCGCTGGAGCGGGCCAACGCGGTACGCCTCGAACTCGAGGCGGCCATGCGCCGCCGCCGAGCCGACGAGGACTTGAAGGTGCTCGTGCGCGAACTCCTCGACCTGGTGCCACTCGCCCTTGAATCCTGAGGCGGCCAACCGCGGCGCCCGTGCGTGGATCCCCACGGTCCTCGGCATTGGGATCTCTCTGGCGCTCCTCTTTTGGTCACTCCGAGGGGTCAGCCCGCAGGAAGTGTGGCTGAACGTTCGGGCCGCGGCTCCGCTCACACTCCTCGCGGCGGTGATTCTCGCGACCCTCACGTTCCCACTCCGACTGCTCCGATGGCGCCTCCTATTGCGCCAGGACGATGACACTATCCTGCCCTACGGACCGGGTTGGCATGCCATTGCGATCGGGTTCATGGCGAACAACCTCCTCCCGTTTCGCGCGGGTGAATTTCTCCGTACCTACACCATCAGCCGACTGGCGAGAGTCCGCTTCACTTCCGCCCTCACCTCGGTCGCCGTGGAGCGCGTATTCGACGGCATCGGGGTCGTCGCCACGCTGGTACTGGCCCTATTCACCGCGCACCTGCCGGCCGATCTCGAAATCGGCGGCATCCGGATTGCGGCCACCGCCGAGCGGGCTGGCATTCTCTGTTTGGTGATTTTGATTCTCGGCGGGCTCGTGGTCGCGTTGCCGACTCAGTCCGAGAATTTGATCCGGAAATTGATTCCGGCGCCCAAAGTCGCGGACAAATTGGTCAGCATTGTCGAAGGCCTTCGCCTGGGATTGAGCGCCCTCCGGTCTCCCTCCCGCCTCCTCGGCGTCATGGCGTGGTCGCTGACCCTCTGGCTGCTCAACGGCTTCTCGTTTTACGTCGGCGCGAAAGCCTTCAATTTGCCGGTCGATTTTCCGGGCATTCTCCTCATGCAAGGCCTGCTCGTGTTCGGCATCGCGGTACCGTCATCCCCGGGATTCGTGGGCATCTTCGAGGCGGCGGTCATCGCCGGCTTGTCGCTCTACGGCATCGGGAAAGACCGCGCTGTGTCCTACGCGCTCACATACCATCTCACCACCTTTCTGCCGATTACGCTCCTCGGACTCTGGTCGCTCGCCAAGACGCCGATCAGCCTGGGCGATTTTCGCCGCTCGCGAAAATGACCGATCGCCTTACCCTTCAGGCCTACGCCAAGGTGAACCTCTTCCTGCGCGTGTTGGCCCGCGAGGATGACGGCTATCACAGTATCGAAACCTTGTTTTGTCGCACCGATCTCGCCGACGAGTTGTCGGCCGAGCGGCGGGAGGGGACGGGAGTCACCCTCACGCTCGAAGGCACGGCTGACAACCTGGGGCCGGTGGAAGAAAATCTTGTCGTCCGAGCCGCGAAGATGGTGCTGGATGCGACCGGCAATCACACCGCCCTGCATTTCTCGGTCACGAAGCGGATCCCGGCCGGCGCTGGTTTAGGGGGCGGCTCGAGTGACGCGGCGGCGGCGCTCCATCTCGCCGGCATCCTGACCGGTAACGCCGTGCCCGGCCATGAACTCTTCCAATTTGCCTCCCGACTCGGCGCCGACGTTCCGTTTCTCTTCAGTGAGTCGTGCCTTTCGCTCGGGTGGGGGCACGGGGAACGGCTCATCTCCTTGCCACCGCTGCCGGTGGCGCCGGCACTGATTGTGTCCCCCGCCGTGACGATTCCCACCAAGGACGCGTATGCGTGGGTCGACGCCGCACGTTCGGCAGTGGGGCGGCGGGGTTCCGTGGCCCTCGACCTCGAAGCCCTATCCAGCTGGGGAAGTATTGGAAAGATGGCGGGGAACGATTTTGAATCCGTGGTGTTCGGACGGTATCCCGAGGTACGAGCATCGTTTGAGGCACTCGCCGCAACTCGTCCTTTGCTGTGCCGGATGTCGGGGTCCGGCTCCAGTCTGTTCGCGATCTATCGGAGCGAACGCGATCGGGAAGATGCGAAGATGATGTTGGGGCGGAAACATGGGGGAGTGTGGTCGGTGAGTTTGGGTGCAAGGGGGTAGGGGAGGCCCAAGCCAGGCAGTGTCAGGCCTCCACTCCTCGCGGCTGAAAGCCACGGCTCGGCCCGTATCGCTAAAGCGATTTCCGATTCGTGTGGGCCATGGGAGGGGGTTCGAACCGCTGGATTCCTCGGATCACGACTCTTCTCTCGATCATCGAGCGCTGCAACGCTAGCAGCCGATGTCGCTTGAGCGACACCTGCCGAGCCGCGGCTTGAGCCGCGAGGCAGCCTCTCTCATCCCGAACGACCGGAGGATCTCAGCCAAACAGCGGACCGGGCTCTTTTTGTTGCCGGAGCTACCGGGGTCATTCGCCCCGGGATTATGTTTCCCGCCGTCTGGCCCTTCGTCCAATGGCAGGACAGCGGACTTTGGATCCGCTAATGGTGGTTCGAATCCACCAGGGCCAATTGCACTTACAAAATAATGGGGGCAGGTTTGGGGGCAGGTTGAGCCGGGTTCTCGAACGGTGGGCATCTGCAGAGTTCCCCATGCTCATGCTCTATCCGACAGGCGAGGGAAAGACTGACCCGTTGGCCAACAGGCCGCACAGCACCTGGCTGCCCCGATGCGCCGTTTCATCGACACAAATGCCCATCCGGGGGCTTCCAGAACTTCTCGTGAGCCGTGGAAGGTACCCCATTTGGAGAGGACACTCTTGAGACGTAGGTTCAGCCTCACGACGAGGTGGTCCACTGCTGGGGCGCAGATAGCTCTCGGCGGGTTCGGAGCCCCAACCTAGGCTCACCGCATGGCGCCGACGCGGTGGTCTTTCGGGCCGGATTGGTGGTCGGCAGCCGCCCGGCTCCGCCGCCCCGATCGATTGCTGGTGGCCCACCCGCTTCGCCCGGTGGAACTCATTCCGGTCGTAGAGATCGTGCCCGGCCCTCTCACGTCGCCGACCTGCGTCGAGGACGTCCGGTTCTGGCTTCGACGGCTCGGACGAGCGCCGATCGTGCTCCTGAAGGAGATCAAGGGCAACATTATCGGCCGGATCAGTGCCGCGGTGTGGCGCGAATGTATCGGCCTGGTCCTCGAAGGGGCCATTTCCGTGGAGGACTTGGATCGGGCGGTTTCGATGGGACCGGCGGTGGCATGGAGCGCGGCGGGCCCGCATCTAGACCACTACCTGAGCGCGCGCGGACGAGCTCCCAGCATGTATCTCAACCGCATCCTCGGTGAGTATGAAGAGCTGTGGGAGTCGTTGGCAACGTGGACCAAGCTCGAAATCGACGAGCAGCACAAGTTGATTCGCGCCATCGAACGCGGCTATGAGGAGGAGAGCAACGCGCTGCTGGCGGCCCGGGACAGCCGGCTAGTGGCTTTGCTCAACGCCATGAAACGGTCGTAGGGCCGCGATCAGGTGATCGCTCCGTCGTCCAGCGCCTCCCGAAAAACCTGCCAATCCGAACGCACCTGCTGCTGATAGGACCGAGCGAAGTCGAGGATGGATTTTTGCCAGTTCGTCCGTGCCCCAAAATCCACCCACGCATCCGCGGTCGCCGAGCCCTGGCGTCCCCCGCCCCTGAGGTGTCCCCATGCCACCACCTGCCCCATGGTTTGGAGCAGTCGCGCGAGGCGTTTGAGCTTGCCGTTCCATTGACTGAGGTCGAGCCGGTCTTGCATGGGTTGCAGCTCACGGAGGGTGAAGGGCTTTCCGCGCATGACGACGGCGCTCAAGTGGGCGGGAGAAACGGCCTGGAATCGCTGCTGCACGGTCACGATGCGATCCGCCTGGCCCGGCCACACCGGTTGCGGAACTGGTAAGTACAGGGTCGGTGAGGCGGGGATCGCTTCCTTCAAATCCAGCAAGAAGTTTTCGTGGGGCGACCCATGGCCCTCGATCAACACGACATACCGCTCCAGACCGAGGCTACCCGTGCCGGCGATCCGGCATGCGACATCCAACACCGTGTAAAACTCCGGAGCTTCCTGTTCGACGCCAACCCGCCGGAGACAGGTGAGCACCTTCCTGCGTTGGGCCTCGGTAGCGGCAGCGTGGTGGAGGCCGTCGATTCGAAGGCGCCGCCCGGAGTCTCGCCGCTCGGTTCGTTGATCCAGCAGTTGGCGGCGGCTCCGTTTCTTGAGACCCTCGAGCAGGGCCTGGACCATGCCCGCGGCGGTGGCGCGCTCGACCCACCCGGCCTTCCCGCCAGCGAGCGCCCGCCGGTAGCTCTCCAGAAATGCCTCCGAGAGGGCCAGAGCCTCGTCTTCGGCCAGGCTGATGGCTTCCGCCCCGAGGAGCACGCTGGTGATCAACCGAGCCAGGTCGCAACCGGCAGGCAGCAGGCATGCCTCATCGAAATCGTTCACGTCGAAATAGGTGAGGCGGTTCTGGCCTTTGAAGGTGCCGAAGTTTTCGAAATGGAGGTCGCCGCAGCCCCAGGCCAGCGGCGTTGCCCGAACCGGCGAGTCCGCGGGAACACCCTCGTAGAAAAGATGGCAGCTACCCCGGAAGAATCGAAACGGGTTTTCCCCCATCCGTTGATACCGTAGCAGCAAGAGCGCAGCGTCGCGCCCGGCGCTGTACTTTCGGATGCAGTCGACAATATCGAGCCGGCGAACGATGGAGCGCCTCACGAGAGAAACGGCCGGTCAGTTTCGCGGTGCTTGGGCATGTTCGGGGGTCCGGTAAAGGTGGTGTATTATAGTGCACGGAGACCGACACGGGGGGAATGGCGATGACATTGGACTGGACTAGCGCGGCTCAGGGCGAATCGCTACTGCGCATGACCGCCGGTACGTTGACCGGTGCCATCCTGGGCATCAACCGGGACCTACACCACAAGCCCGCCGGGCTCCGCACCCATGCTCTGGTGGGGCTCGGTGCTTCGGTGATCACGCTTCTCAGTGTGTCTCATGGCGGGCGAGGGACACGCGGATTCCGTGTTTCGCGTAGTGCAAGGCGTGATTACCGGCATTGGATTCCTGGGGGCCGGCGTGATCCTCCACCCGGCCAACCAGAGCACGGTCTCCGGACTGACGACCGCGGCATCCGTGTGGCTCGCCGCCTGCCTCGGTATCGTATGCGGTGCCGGCAACTGGAGCCTCGCGATCTTCGCGACCGGCCTTGCCTTGGCGATCCTGATTTTTGGCGGTCTGGTAGAGGGCCTGTTTCGTCGCTTACTTGGCGGCAAGGACAATGGAGACCCTCCGGCACCCCGTTCGGGTTGATCAGCCGCTCCGTTCCACGAGTTCACGGTCTCGGGTGCTGTGTTGGCCCTGATATCTCCGAAGGAACAGGTGCCGCCAAGACCGCCCGTCCACGGTGACCCGCTCCAGCCGAAACTCCACGCACGAGGCACCCTGTCGACCCGGCCGGTGAACGAAACAGAGGCGGCTATCGGCCGCCCCAAGCGCACCCTCCAACGACCACCGCCCGTAGTGCCGGCGCTTTTCCGTCACTTTCGTATCGGTCACCCGAATCTCCAGGCTGCCGTCGTCCCCGTTGGGAGCCAAAACCCAGAACATGGAATCGGTGGCCGTCGTGTGAGCCAGATCGATCCATTCACCGCTCAGGGCCGCCGGATGGTGTGGATCATCCCTCGCCGATCCGGCCGGTCCAGGATGCGCACAGCCGGCGAGCAGGGCGGCGAAGTAGAGGGCTCTAGGCCGGAATTTCATCGTGAGGATCCTCGTGGAAAAGCAGATATAAGATCGGAAGGAGGAGGAGTGTCAGCACCGTGGCCGAGATGAGGCCTCCGACGATGACGGTCGCGAAGGGGCGCGTGGTCTCGGCACCGATACCATGAGACAGTGCGGCCGGCAAGAGGCCCAGTGCCGCCATCAATGCCGTCATGAACACGGGGCGAAGGCGGTCCAGAGTTCCTTGCCGAACCGCCTCCGCCAAAGGCACACCCGCTTCGCGCCGGTGATTGAACTCGGTCACGAGCAGCACACCGTTTTGCACCGAGATGCCGAACAACGCGATGAACCCCACGGCGGCGGAGACGCTCAGGTTCATGTCCCGGAACCAGAGCGCCAGGATTCCGCCGATCAGGGCGAATGGCAAATTGGCGAGGACGAGAACCGCGTAGCGAACGGATCCGAAGGCGCTGAACAGCAAGATGAAAATCAACCCAATGCTGGCCGGGACGATAACCGCAAGGCGGGCGTTGGCCCTGCGCTGGTTCTCGAACTGCCCGCCCCACACGACCCGATAGCCGGCCGGAAGTTCCACTCGTTTGGCCACCAGCTCTTGCGCCTCAGCCACGAAACCGCCTTCGTCGCGCCCCCGCACCGAACATTTGACGGCGATCCTACGTTCGTTGGCCTCACGGGAAATTCGGGAGGCTCCTTCCGAGGTGGTCATGCGGGCGACACTCGCGAGCGGCACGACCCTCCCGTCCGGGGTATTCACGGCGACCGCGGCCAGCGCGTCAAGACTCACCCGGGCGCCGGGAACAAACCGAACCCGCACGTCGAACGCTCGCTCGCCTTCCAGGAATTGGGATACTGTCTTTCCGCCGATCGCGGTTTCGATCGCGTCGTTCACGTCCGACACTCCCAGCCCGTATCGAGCGACTGCCGCTCGATCGATCCGAAAGACCACCTGCGGCTGCCCGAATTGATGTTCCACTCCGAGATCCGAAACCCCGCGGACCCCTGAAAGCACTCGAGCGATCTCACCCGCCTTTTCCTGCAGGATTGACATATCGGACCCGAAAACCTTCACCACGAGCTCGCCTCTGACACCGGACAGCGCCTCCTCCACATTGTCCTTGATATACTGGGAAAAGTTGAGGCTCAGGCCAGGGAAAGGTGCCAACCCTTCGTGCATTCTACCGATCAGCTGTTCCTTATCACGGATCTCGCCCCAGTCTTTTCTCGGCTTCAAGTCGGCAAAGATCTCGAGATTGTTGGAGCCCTTGGCATCGGTTCCATCGTCGGGCCGGCCGAGTTGTGTCACCACCTGTTTCACTTGGGGGTAGCTCAGCACAGTGTGCCGGACTTGGCGTTCGATTTGCTTGGCTTCCTCCAATGAAATTCCTACCGGCATCGTCACCGTAAGCCAGATGTTGCCCTCGTCCAGCGCGGGTAGGAACTCCGTGCCAAGCTGGGTCCCGATGAGCAAGGCTACCACCAAAAGGGCGATGGAAACGCCGAGAGTCATTCGCGAATGCTTCAGCACCCAGTGCAAGGCGGGTATAAAGCTCCGCCTCAGCCACGCCGCCGCTTTCGGCTCGTGAGAGCCCACGGGCTTGAGCCAGAAGCTCGCTAAGACGGGGATCAGGGTGAGGCACAGCACGAGTGAGCCCAGCAGCGCAAAGCTCAAGGTGAAGGCCATTGGCGAGAAGATGCGTTTCTCCACTCGTTGGAACGTGAAGATCGGCAAGAAGGCAGTGATGACGATGGCCTTCGCGAACAGGATCGGCCGCGCCATGCCCTCGGCAATCGTGGCCAAGCGATGGCGTTTCGTGATGGACGGGTCTCGGCCTGCCGCCGCGGGCAGCTCGCCGGTCCAGGGGGAAATGTCCTCGAGGTCATCGGACAGCGCCGGCGTGAGCACGAGTCGGACGAGAAAGGCCTCGACCATCACGACCGCGGCATCGACGATCAGGCCGAAGTCGACGGCGCCGAGCGAGATGAGGTTCGCCGAAACCTTCTGCAAATCCATGAGCCAGAAAGCGAACAGGAGGGAGAGCGGAATCACGACTCCGACGACTAGGGCGGCCCTCCAGTCACCCAGAAAAATGATCAGCACTACGAGCACGAGGCCGGCGCCGATTGCGAGGTTCTCTTCGACGGTGCGCACGGTGTGGTTTACCAAATCGGCGCGATCGTAGAAAGGCTCCAAGCGTACGCCGCGGGGCAGAATGGTCGCGTTGAGCTGCTCGGTTTTCGCCCGCACCAGGCCGAGCACTTTGAGAGCGTTCTCGCCTTTGCGCATCAGGACGATGCCCTCGACCAGATCGTCGGTGGTGTCCTTCGCGACAATGCCCTCCCGGGGCGCTCCGCCAATCGCCACGGAACCGACGTCCCCAACCCGCACGGGCACACCGCCGCGGGAGGCGACTACCACGGCGTTGATGTCAGCGACGCCCATGAAAAGCCCCACACCTCGGATCACTTGCTTCTCATAGCCGTGTGCCAAATACCCGCCGCCCGCGTTGGCGTTGGAGGCGGCGATCGCCTGCTCGACTTGGGGCAGCGAGATGCCGTAGGCGAGGAGTTTCTCCGGATCTACGTCGACCTGGTACTGCTTGACTTGGCCCCCGAAGGAGACGACGTCCGCGATGCCCGGAACAGTCCTGTACGCGGGTTCGATGACCCAGTCCTCGAGCGCCTTCATTTCGGTCAGGGGGAGCTGCCCCCGAACGGCGTACCGATAGATCTCCCCGCTCGAGTTGGAGAGCGAGTTCAAGGCCGGGGTGACACCGTTCGGGACCGTCACCGCCTGAAGCCGTTCCAACACCTGTTGGCGCGCGAAGTAGTCGGTCGTCTCGTCGGTGAAGGTGAGGGTCACTACCGACAGCCCGAACATCGACACCGATCGCAGGTTGGTGAGATTCGGCGTACCGTTGAGCTGGCGTTCAACCGGTAACGTGACGAGCCTCTCCACTTCTTCGGCCGCGTGTCCGGCCCAGAGAGAGATTACCTGAACGTGGATATCTTCCACGTCCGGAAACGCCTCCACCGGAAGATTCGAGAACGCGCGAGCGCCGAGCACGGCCAGCAGCAGCGTCGCTCCGATCATTAAAGTGCGCTGCCGGAGAGCGAAACGAATCAGACGCCGAAGCACGTTACTTGCCTTCCGCCAGCTCCGCCGCCAGGAGCACGCTCCCCTTCGTCACCACGATGTCGCCCGGTTGTAAACCGTCGCGGACGGTGGCGAACACTCCGTCATCGTCGGTGATGTGAACGAACCGGCGAACGAAACGCCCAGGGGCCACCTGGACAAAGGTCACGGTTTCGGATCCGTGAGTTACGAGGGCGGCGGTCGGCACCGCCAACGCTCCCCTGATCGGCGCGCGGAGCCGCGCCTCACCGAACATCTGTGGCTTGAGCGCTCCATCCGGGTTCGGGAGGATGGCCCGAATGGCGGCGGTGCGGGTCTGGGGATCGAGCGACCCCCCTACGTAGAGGACGCTCGCGAGGAACTGGCGTCCAGGAAGCGCCTCGGTGGTAAACACCAATTGGTCGCCCCGATGCACGGAGGCGATGTCGCGTTGGTATACGTTGGCGGTAAGCCAGAGAACTTCCAATCCCGACACGGTGAAGAGCGCGGCGCCATTGTCAGGGCGCACCTCCATGCCCGAGTTGACCGCGCGGTCGATGACCTCTCCGGCGATCGGGGCTCGAAGTACAAAATCGCCTCCGACCGCCTCCGTCGTTCCGCCCAACTGGCTGGCGCGGGCCCGGG